>JAJZYH010000015.1 GCA_021798195.1 Thermoplasmata archaeon | reverse complement strand
TGGGGTGGATGATGCGGGCGTCCACCCCCGCGTCGAGGAGCGCCGCCTCGATCTTCCGCATGCCGTAGGGCGCCTGCGCGGGATGGCCTTCCTCGTCGCAGGAGATGCGGGGGAAGAATAGCCGTTGATAGATCATCTCGGGGAGGGCATAGGCGGGAGTCGTGGTCCCGAAGCCCAGGAACTCCTTCCCGTTGTGATTGCTCATCATGGTCCAATCGCAGGTAATGACCACTTCTGGCACGGCGGCCACCTCCTTGGTCGGTTTCGTGCTCGTGGGGGGACCCTCAACCCGCGGGAGACCCACGGTCGGCGTAGGATCCCCCGGCACGGCGGGCCGGCGGGACCGGGATGGGGAGTTTCCTACAAAAGAATGACCAGAGGGCCCCCCACCCCCGGGGACCCCGGTAGCCAAGGTCTAAATGGGGGAACCAGGTGCCGGAAGCGCCATGGCCATCCCCGCAAAGCTCCAGAACGACATCAAGCAATTCCAGAGGCTCCAGCAGGAACTCGCCCTGGTGGATCAACAGCGGCTCCAGCTCGAGATGAAGCTACGGGAAACCACCCACACGCTGGAGGAACTCAAGAACGTGCCCGAAGAGGCCCCGGTCTACCGGCCGGTCGGCAGCCTCCTGGTGAAGGCCAAGGGCAAGAAGGAGGTGGAGGACCTGCTTTCGGAGGAGAAGGAGACCCTCGAGGTGCGGTTCAAGGCGCTGGAACGGCAGGTGGGCCACCTCAAGGAGCGCTACGAGGCGATGCAGAAGGACCTCTCGGAGCAGCTCCGGAGCGCGGGGATAGGCGTGGAAGAGGGGAGCGAAGGATCCCCCTGACGGCGCGGCCCGTCCTCCCGTCGCGCTCGCGGAAACGCGTTCAGACCTTGCGATCCGTCAGCATCTCCCCGATCTCGTGGAGGAGTTGCCGACGGGATGCGTCGAGGGCCGTTGAGGCGTCCAGCTTCCGGTAGGCCCTCCGCTTCAGCCATCCGATCATCTCCTCCGAGCGGTCGAGGCTGCCGGTCTCCTGAAGCACCGTGATGGCCTGGTCGAACTGCTCCGGGGAGGCGAGGGGG
The DNA here is from genome assembly GCA_021798195.1 of Thermoplasmata archaeon. GTDB lineage: Archaea > Thermoplasmatota > Thermoplasmata > Lutacidiplasmatales > UBA184 > JAJZYH01. The sequence continues at coordinate 39,371 of JAJZYH010000015.1, read as the reverse complement.
TTCCCCAGGACCGCCTCCAGGGCCATCCGCTGGTCCCGGCCCCCTTCCCGCCAGGCATCCACAACGAGAAGGGTCCTCTTCCCCTCCATGAGGTCGTTGGTGGACTTCCCGACGACGTGCTCCGAGCTGATGCCGAGTCCCAGGACGTCATCCCGGAGCTGGAACGCCACGCCCAGGTCGTCCCCCACCGAGGAAAGGAGTTCCAGGAGCGCGGGGCGCCCCCCCGCGAGGATCGCTCCCATGCGCAGGGGCGCCGAGACGGTGTAGATCGCGGACTTGAGCCGGTGGACCGTGAGGACGTCCTTCGGGGAGACCCGCGCCACGGGCTGGACCGATAGGATCACGTCCAGGAGCTCCCCCAGGGCGGTCATCCGGGCCATCCGGTGGTACTCCCCGAGGGCGGCGGTCACCCGCGAGGGGGAAACGGGCACTTCCAGGAACCCTTCCACGGTGAGCGGCTCCAGGAGGTCTCCCAGCGTGATGGCCGCCGCCTCCCCGAATTCCGCACTGGAACCCAACCAACCACGGCCGGAGTGAAGCCCCGCCATGGCGACATGGAGGGAGGGACCCCCACGCCGGGTCTCGCCATGGTCGATGACGTCGTCATGGGCCAGCATCCAACCCTGAAAGGTTTCGAGGGCAGCCGCTGCGGAGAGGACCTTGGCGGGATCCCTCCCCCGCGCCAGATGGTACCCCGCAAGGAGCAGGAGGGCCCGGAAGCGTTTTCCCCCCCGCAGATTGAAGTCCCGCACTCCGGAAAGGGACGGGGCAAGAAGGGGATTCAGGCCCCGGGCCTCCCGGACGGCCATCGCGAGGCGAGCGTCCAGGGCCTTCTCCACCCGAGGGCGCCATCGCATGAGCTCCGTGAGGTCCATGGTGTCCCCTTCCTGCGAAAGGGCGGGGCATAATAAGGCACCCCTCCATATCTTTCCCGCATGTCCACGCGCGGCCTCGCGTCCTTGGTGGGGGCCATCGCCGAGAGCTTCGGCCAATCGGTCCGCGAGGTGAAGCAAGAATCGGGGGCGACGTACCTCGCCACTCCGGACGGCTTCCTCTACATCTTCCTCGAGGACCCGGAGCGGGCCGGGAGCATCGTGGAAGCGGAGGGACTCTCCCACCCCTCTCCGGCTCTCCGGCACCTGGTCGTCCTGAGCTCTCTCGCCCTCCCCGCGGAGGCGGTGAAGGCGCTCGAGTCGGCGGGGGTCACCCTGGTGGCGGGGGAGCGCTTTCAGCGCCTCCTGGAGAGCCTCGACCTTGCTACGGGGGGTCCTCCCTCTTCTTCCTCCGCGCCATCCGGCGCGCAGCGCAGGGCCCTCCCCACGGCGGACCTCCTCGATTCGACGATGGACCGCGCCCGCGTGTGGATGGAATGGGGGGTCCCCGCCATCGCGCTCCGATTCTTCCGGAGGGCGGCCCAGTTGAAACCCGAATACCTGCCGGCCCTGAGAGGCATCGCACATGCCTACCTCGCCCTGGGTTTCCCGGAGGACGCGGAGCAGGCATTCCAGCAGGTGCTCGCCCTACACCCGGGGGACTGGGAAGCGAAGGTGGGCCGGGCCCGGGTGCACGGGCTCCGGGGGGACCACGCCCGCGAGATCCGGATGCTCCGGGAGCTCCATCGGGAAGCCCCGGAGGTCGTCATGATCCGTGCCCACCTTGTGGCCGCGCTCATCGACGCAGGCCGGTGGGCCGAAGCCCGCCCCCACCTCGAGGCGCTCTGCGCCCTCGCCCCCGAGGATCCGCTGCTCCATGCGCTCCTCTCCCGGGTCCTGGAGCATGTGGGGGACGCGGAGGGAGCCCGACGGGAAGCGCAGGCGGCGGAGGAGCGCGGAATGACCCCCGAGGAGCTCCAGCGGTACCACCCCCGCCCGCCGGAAGCAGGCAGGAGTACGGGTGGGGGCCCATGACCACGGTCCGGGCGGTTTCTCTGCTCCCCAGCGCCACGGAGTTCATCCACGCCCTGGGTCTGGGGGACCAGCAGGTGGGCCGAAGCGCCGAGTGCGACCACCCCATTGAGGCACGGCGCCTGCCGGTGGTCATGCGAAGCCGGTGGGACTTCTCCCGCGCCCCGTCCGCGGAGATCGACCAGAAGGTACGGGAGTCCCGGGGTCGGGGGGAGGACCTCTACGTGGTGGACGAAGAGGTCCTCACCCGACTCCACCCGGACCTCATCTTCACCCAGGACCTCTGCACCGTCTGCTCGGTAACGCCTTCGAGCCTCCAGGCGGTCCTCGCCCGGGTCCCCTTTCGGCCCCGGCTGGTGAGCCTTTCCCCCACCCGGCTGGACCAGGTGGTGGAACAGGCGGTCACCATTGCGGAGGCGTTGGAGCGCGGGGATCGGGGAGCCAGCCTCCGGGCATCCCTTCAGCGCCGGCTGGAGGCCTGCCGTCCCGGGTCTCCCGGGAAGGCCCGGACCAGGGTCCTTGTCCTGGAATGGCTGGACCCACCCATCGTGGCGGGTCTATGGGTTCCCGAGATGGTCCGCATGGCCGGTGGGAGCCCCCTCCTCTCCGCCCCAGGGGTTCCGGGCGCCGCTCATTCCTGGGAGGAGATACGGGGCACGTCGGCGGACCTCATCCTGGTCTCTCCCTGTGGTTTCCCACTGGAACGGACCCTGCGGGAGGCGAACGGCCCCGCGACGCCATTGGGCGACCTGCATCCCCCTCGGGGGGTCTGGGCGGTGGACGAGGCATTCTTCAGCCGCCCCGGCCCCCGCCTGGTGGAAGGGACGGAACTCCTGTCGGACCTCCTCCACGGCACAGGACGTCCCCGGAGGTCCTTCGAGAGCCGGGCCGTCCCGCTCTTCCGGAGAGGGGTCCCCCTCCTGGGGCGGCCCGTCCGAAGGTGACCCTGAAGTACCCCGGTCGCTCGGGGAGGGTCGATCATGTGGGGGAGTTCGGGTTCCACCTATTCCTATACGCCATACTCGCCGATGTACCGGGTCGTCCCTCAGCCCAGCCATCGCTTCTCCCGGACGGAGATCCGGGACCTCGTCATAGCCTCCCTGGTCCTCACCCTGGACCTGTGGCTCATCCTCACCGGGCAGGGCCTCCTGTACGGAGGGTACGGGAGGCAGCTGCTCCTGTCCGGGTCCTATCTCCTGATCCTGGGCGATCTCGCCATCGCGGGGCTCACGGCGGTCCTGGGCTTCGCCGCCCATGAGATGGCGCACAAGTTCGCCGCTCAGGCACGGGGCCTCTGGGCCGAATTCCGGATGTCCATCCAGGGTCTCGTGTTCTCGGTGATCTTCGCCTTCATCGGATTCCTCTTCGCGGCTCCCGGGGCGACCTACATCGGCGGAACGGGGACCCGGGAAGAGGCGGGGGTGACGAGCCTTGCCGGGCCGGGGGTGAATCTCGCCATGGCCGCGATCTTCCTCCTGGTCTACTGGCCCTTCCGGGCCTCCATCTATTCCTTCATCCCCGCCACGGTGGCGATCTTCAACATCTACCTCGCCGGATTCAACCTGCTCCCGTTCTGGGTCCTGGACGGCGCCAAGGTCTGGCGGTGGAACAAGGGGATCTGGGCCGCGAGCTTCGGGGTCACCGTGCTCTTCTTCCTCTTCGTGTACTTCGGTCTGGGGATCCCGTTCGCATAGGGAGGCTCGTCCATGGAGGTCCAGGAGCTGGGGAGCGGACGGCTCTTGGTGGACCTCGGGTTCCGGGACCTGGACGGGGTCATCGGAAGCTACCTCCTTCCGGAGGAGGAGGGCTGGGCCCTCGTGGAGGTGGGTCCCACCAGTTGCCGCGCCCGGTTCCTCAAAGGTCTCGCGGCCGCCGGGGTGAGCCCACGGGAGGTCCGGGACGTGCTGGTGACCCACATCCATCTGGACCATGCGGGGGCGCTGGGCGCCCTCGCGGGGGACCTTCCCAAGGCACGGTTCTATGCCCACGCTTCGGGGATCCCCCATCTCGTGGATCCCTCCCGGCTCGTGGCCAGCGCGCGGCGGGCATGGGGTCCCGCCTCCGATGAGCTCTGGGGCCCGGTGCTCCCGGTCCCCGCGGACCGCCTGGTGGCGCTCCAGGGTGGGGAGTCCATCCCCCTCAAGGGCAACGCCGCGTTGCGGGTATTGGCGACCCCCGGCCATGCCCGTCACCACGTATCGTTCCTGGACGAGGGCACCGGGAGCCTCCTCACGGGGGACGGTGCCGGGGTGCTCCTGCCGGGGGCCCGCCACATCCGTCCTGCCGTCCCCCCGCCGGACCTGGACATCCCCCAGTTCCTCGCGAGCCTCCGGGTCATGGAGGCCACGGGCGCCGACCGCCTCCTCTTCAGCCACTATGGTCCCGCCGACCACGCCCGGGAGAGGCTCCACGAAGTGGCCGAGACCCTTTCGGCGTGGGTCGCCATCGCCACGGAGGCCGCCCACCGGGAACCCACGGTGGCCTCGGTGGCCGGCGCCCTGGAGGCGTATGAGCGCGACCGGGCGCGACGGGAGGGGGAGCCACCGGAATTCCTCGTCCGGTCGGGAACCATCTCCAGCCTGGAACTCGCCGCGGCCGGGCTCCTGAGATACCTCTCCCGCCCCTCCGATCGGGGCCACGTCTCCCCTTGAGGTGGGCGCTTGGAGATCTCGCCCCGGGCTCGGTCCGTCGCCATCCTGTCCCTCATCGCCTCGCGCTTCGCCTACGCGTTCAACTGGTATGACGTGGGACCCGTGCAGGTCCAGATCGCTCAGGGGTACCACACCGGGCTCGCCGAGGTGTCCTGGGCCCTGGTCCTCTTTCTCATGGGCGTGGGACTCTTCCAGATCCCGGCCGGGCTCTTGGCCCACCGCTGGGGACCCCGGACCGTGAGCCTGTGGGGATTGGGGCTCATGGGCCTCAGCGTGGTGGGCGGCGCACTGTCCCCCTGGTTCCCCCTCTTCCTCGCCATGCGCTTCCTCGTGGGGGTGGGTGCCGCGCTGTTCTTCTCGCCCGCCATCGCCCTCATCGCGCAGTACTACCCGAACACGGGAAGGGGGTTCGCCGTGGGGATCTTCAATGGCGCCTTCAACATGGGTGCGGGGGTGGCGGTCTTCGCCGCCGCAGTCCTGGTGGGATACATCGGCTGGGAGTGGACCCTCATCGCCGGTGGGATCCTCATCCTGGCGTTGGTGGCGGAGAACCTCTTCACCCTCCCGACCCTCCCGGAGCCCTCCCATGCGAGTTCGGAGATGGCCCGGGACGCCCGGGAGGTGCTCTCCTCCGGCGCCCTCTGGGCCCTGGCGCTGGGCCTCGTGGGGTTCTGGACGGTGAGCTTCGCCGTCCCGCAGTACCTCGTGCCGTTCCTCGAATCGGCACGCGGATTCGCCGCCCCCTCCGCGGGGGCTCTTGACCTGGTCATGGTGATGACCGCCTTCGTGGGAGGACCCATCGGAGGCGTCCTGGTGGAACGCACCCGCCATCCCCGGTGGCTCCTCGTGGTCCCGACCCTGGTGGTGGCGGCCCTCACCGCGGCGATCTCCCTGTCGCCCACGCTCCTCCTGTGGCCCCTCGCCGTGGGCTTCGGGGTCCTCAACGGGGTGGTCTTTGCCGTCCTTTACGTCGCCGTGACCCGCATGCCCCACTTTCGGCGGGGATCGCTGGCCCTGGCCATCGGCCTCGTGAACGGGGTCCAGGTGTTCCTGGGGTCCCTCCTCCTCCTGGTGGGAGCGTACTTCTTCTTCGGAGCGGGGGCCTACGTCGCCGGCTGGTACTACCTGGGCGCCGTGGCGGCCGTCACCCTGGCCCTTCTGGCGTGGGGCTCGGCCCTGCCGGAGAGGCCGGCGGCCGCGGCCGGGCGCCGCGGGCCCACGGGGGACCCCGGGACCGGACCGGATTCGCCCGCTTAACACGGGAATCCTTATGCTTCGGGGCCCTCCCCCGGGCTTCGGGAGGGGTTCTGTGCCATCGAAGAAGGCCGAGGGAAGGAAGACTCCGGAGTCGATCATCGAGCAGCTCAAGAAGGAGGAGGTGCGATGGCTGGATCTCCAGTTCGTCGACCTCACCGGGCTCTTCCAGCACGTCACCATGCCCAGCCACATGCTGGAGCCCCGCCACTTCGAGGACGGCATCCCCAAGCTCGACGGGAGCTCCATCCGGGGCTTCACGGAGATCCACGAGTCGGACATGCGGCTTGCCCCCGTGGTGGAGACCCTGCGGACCCTCCCCTGGTATTCCCCGCCGCACAAGACCTACCGGATGATCTGCAACATCTGGGAGGGGTACCGGCGCGAGCGCTTCTCCCGCGATCCGCGCCACGCGGCGGAGCGGGCGGTGGAGGCTGCGCGGGCCCAGGGGTTCGACCAGTCCTTCTGGGGACCCGAGCTCGAGTTCTTCGTGTTCGACAAGGTCCGGATCGACCCCTCCCCGCTGGCGACGCAGTACCCGGGGGCGGGGAGCGGCTACGAGGTCCAGTCCTCGGAAGCTCCCTGGACCCGGGGGGAGTTCAACCTCCTGCCGTTCAGCCTCAAGGGAGGGTATTACGCGGCCCCTCCCCGGGACGCCCTCGCCGACCTCCGGAACGAGATCGGGATGATCCTCGAGGAGTACTTCGGCGTGACGGTGGAGGCCCACCACCACGAGGTGGCCACGGCAGGCCAGTGCGAGGTGAACATCCGCTACGCCCCCCTGGTGGAGATGGCCGACCAGATCATGACCATGAAGATGGTGATCAAGAGGACCGCCCTCCAGTTCAACCGGGTGGCCACGTTCATGCCCAAGCCCATCTACGGGGACAACGGCTCGGGGATGCACACCCACCAGAGCCTGTGGAAGGGGGGGCACAACACCTTCTACGATCCCAACGAGCCCTACGCCGAGGTCTCCCAGACCTGCCGCTACTACATCGGGGGCCTCATGGCGCACTCCCGCGCCCTCACCGCCATCACCAACCCCACCACCAACTCCTACCGGCGCCTGGTGCCGGGCTACGAGGCCCCGGTCTTCATCGCGTGGGCACGGGGGAACCGCTCCGCCAACTGTCGCGTCCCGGTCTACGAGAAGACGGTGGAGAAGGCGAAGCGCATCGAGTTCCGGACCCCCGATCCGTCCTGCAACATCTACCTGGCCCTCGCGGCGATGCTCTCCGCGGGGCTCGATGGGATCAAGAAGAAGATGGACCCGGGCGATCCCGTGGACGAGGACATCTACAAGCTCACCCCCAAGCGCCGGCGGGAGCTGGGCATCCGGGAGCTTCCGGGATCCCTCAGCGAGTCGCTCGACGCCCTCGAATCCGACGCGTCGTTCCTGGAGGCGTCGTTCCCCAAGGACCTCCTGGAGCACTACGTGGACCTCAAGAGGAAGGAGGCGCTCGAGGTGGCCCTCCGGCCCACCCCCCTCGAGTTCTCCATGTACCTCGATGCGTGAGAGGGGGGACCCCGGGTCCCCTCCCTAGACCTCGGCCACGGTCACGAGGTTCGTGGGGCGGCCCTCCAGCGGGTAGCCCGCCGTGAGGACGATCTTGTCCCCGGCCTTGAGGCCGAAGACATCCGCCGCCGTCCGGCGGGCCATGTCCCGGAGGGCCTCGAGGGGGAGGTGCGACGGCACCTCCTCGCACCGGGCGCCCCAGGTGAACCCCAGCGCCGCCGGGGTCTCCGCCTGGGAGGTGAGGACCAGCATGGGAATGCGGGGCCGCAGCCGCGCCACCAGCCGGGCGGTGCGGCCCGAATGGGTGGGAACCACGATGGCCCGGGCCTGGATCCCCTGCGCGAGGCGGATCGCCGCCTCGGCCACCGCGGCTTCGTCCGAGTCCAGGATGCGGGGGGGTCCCAGGTCCCCGTACGGTGGCGGAGGGATGGCCTCCGCCCGTTCCGCGATCTCGGTGAGGTAGCGGACGGTCTCCACGGGGAACTCCCCCACCGCGGTCTCGTCGGAGAGCATGAGGCAATCTGCGCCGTCCAGGACCGCGTTGGCCACGTCCGTGACCTCCGCCCGCGTGGGGCGGGCTGAATGCACCATGCTCAAGAGCATCTGGGTCGCCACGATGACCGGCTTCCCCGCCTGGTTGGCCGCACGGATGAGCATCTTCTGGGTCCAGGGGAGGTCCGGAAGGGGGGTCTCGATCCCCAGGTCTCCCCGCGCCACCATGAGCGCGTCCGCCTCCGCAAGGATCTCCTCCCGGTTCTCCACGGCCTCCTTCCGCTCCACCTTGGCGACGAGGCCCACCCACCGGTCGGATGCCAGCTCCCGGATGCGCGAACGCGCGAGCCGGAGATCCGCCGCCCCCTGGACGAACGAAAGGGCGACCCACTCCACCTCTTCCTCGAGGGCAACCGCGAGGTCATGGAGGTCCTTGGCGCCCAGGATGTCCGGCCGGAGCTTGGCGTCAGGGAGGAAGACCCCCTGGTGGGAACCCACGGCTCCGCCCTGAATCACCCGGGTCCGGACCTCCGCGCCCTGGACCTCCTCCACGCGGAGTTCCACCACCCCATCACCCAGGAGGATCCGTTCCCCGGGGTGGCAGACCTGAAGCAGGTCGGGGAGGGAGACCGACATCCGCCCGGCGTCCCCCGGGACGGGATCCGGAGTCAATCGGAGCATCGCCCCGGGGGAGAGGATCACCGGACCTCCCGGGACTTCCCCCAGACGGATCTTGGGCCCCTGGAGGTCGGCCATCCGGATGGCCGGCCGATGCGCGTTCCGGCAGGCATCCCGGATCCGGCGCAGGACCGCCCGATGCTCCGCGTCGTCCCCGTGGGAGAAATTCACCCGGAAGGCGTCGACGCCGGCCTCCAGGAGCCGCTGGATGATCTCGGGAGATCCGCTCGAGGGCCCCAGGGTCACCAGGATACGGGTGCGCGGCATCGCGCCTGCCATCCCGGCGGAGGGTATGACCTCTCGGGTCGATTCGGCCCGTACCAGGGGTCCATGGAGGGGGGCACTTCCATGCCCCCATGTGCGAACTCATCCCACTTAAATGGTCCCGCGGTCCCCCCGCCCGTGGCCCACGGCTACCTCAGCATCCACGTGACCCACCGGGGCACCCCTCTCGATGCCCTGGAGGCACTCACCGAGGCGCGCACCCGGAGCTTCACAGCACATCTCCTCGCGGAATTCCCGTGGGCGGAAGCGATCCCGCTGCGGACCTGTAACCGCTTCGAAACGTACATCTCCGTCCCCGAGGCCGAGGGAGCCCGGGTGCTTGCATGGGCCCGCCGGCGGAGGCTAGCCTCCGGGCAGTTCCTGAAGCAGGGCCGGGATTCCGTGGAGCATCTGTTCCGGGTCGCCGCGGGGCTGGACTCCCAGCTCCTCGGCGAGCAGGAGATCCTGGGGCAGGTGCGGGAAGCCTATCTCACCGCGAAGGAGGCCGGCTGGGCCGGCCCCCGCCTCTCCCGTCTCTTCGAGCGGGCCATCTTCGTGGGCCGGAAGGTGCGGGAGGAGACCGGGCTCTCCCAGGGGGGCCGTTCCCTGGCCCGGCTCGCGGTGGATGAGGTCCGTCGCGTCCACCCCGAGCTCTCCAGCCTCCGCGTGGGGGTCCTGGGTGCCGGCAAGATGGGAGAAAAGGTGACCCGCCGGCTCCGCGCCGAAGGGACGCGGATGGTCACCGTCGGCGTCCGCAACCGGGAGCGGCGTCTGGAGGTGGCCCGCCGTTGGGGGGTCCGGGCCGTGAGCCCTCCGACCCTCCTCCGCCACCTGGATGGCCTCGACATCCTCTTCTGCGCCGCCAACAGCGGGAAACCCGTCGTCCGGATCACGCGGGGGCGTCCCATCGGGGAGGCCCCTCTTACCGTGGTGGACCTCGGGAACCCCCGCAATGTGGAAGCCACGGGCCCGGTCCACGGAGTCCGCATCATCGATCTGGAAGGTCTCCGCGAGGCCGCCTTGAAGGCATCCCAGGAGAGGGCGGGCCTGGTTCCCGCTGCCGCGGCCCTCGTGGCGCGGGAGTGCCAACGGTTCGAGGCGGAGGAAGATCAGGGGGAGGTCGCGGCGTTCGCCCAGAAGCTCCTCACGGGAGCGGAGACCGTGGCCCGCGAGATGCGGGGCGAAGCCCTGGCCCGGCTCCGCGGACCCACGCCCCCCGAACGTGTGCTCGAGGATTTCGGGCATGCACTCGTCCGGAGGCTTCTCACCCCTTCCATCACGCGCCTGAAGGAAACGAGGGGGGCCGAACGGGCCCGCCTGCTCGCAGCCGCGGAGCGCCTCCTTCCCCTCGTGTCCCACGGGTCATGACCGGTTTCCCGGTCCTGAGGCTCCGGCGCCTCCGGCGGACGCCGGGAATCCGGGCCGCCCTGCGGGAGACGGATCTCCCCCCTTCGCGGCTCATCCTCCCCGTCTTCGTGGATCCTGCGCTGGACCGGCCCGCACCCATCCCGTCGATCCCGGGACATTTCCGGTGGCCCCCCGAGGGGTTGGGACCCCTGGTCGAGAGGGTGGAGAGCGCGGGCCTCGGGGGCCTCCTCCTGTTCGGCCGACCCTCCCGGAAGGACCAAGGAGGGTCGGGAGCCTGGGACCCACAGGGAGCGGTCCCCCGGAGCCTCCGGTCGCTCCGGGACCATTCCTCCATCCTGCGCATCGCCGACGTTTGTCTCTGCGCGTATACGACCGAGGGGCATTGCGGGGTGTGGGGCCCCGAGGGGCTGGACAACGACGCCACCCTTCCGGGGCTCGCGCGGACGGCGGTGGCGTACGCCGAGGCGGGAGCTGACTGGGTGGCCCCCAGCGCCATGGTGGATGGCCAGGTAGGGGCCATCCGGGCCGCGCTGGACGGGGGGGGCCACACGGAGACCGGCATCCTGGCCTATGCGGCCAAGAGCGCCAGCGCATTCTACGGCCCGTTCCGGGACGCCGAGGGTTCCGCACCGGCCACGGGAGACCGGAAGGGCTACCAGATGGACCCTGCCAACCCTCGGGAGGCCATGCGGGAGATCCAGGCGGACCTCGACGAGGGGGCCGACGTGGTCATGGTGAAGCCGGGCCTTCCGCAGCTGGACCTCCTCTCCCGGGCACGTGCGCGGTTCGACGCCCCTCTCGCCGTCTATCACACCAGTGGCGAGCATGCCATGGTGAAGGCCGCGGCGGAGCGGGGATGGCTTGAGGAGGCGGCTGCCGTCCGGGAGATCCTGACGGCGCTGCGCCGCGCCGGGGCCGATCTCATCATCACCTACCATGCACTGGAGGCCGCGGAGCGGAAGTGGCTCCCGTGAGGGTCCGGAAGCCTCCTCGCATTGGGCCGAGAGCGGGTCCCGGGAGGGACACCCGGCAGAGCGCGGTCCTTTCCCGGGAAGCCCGGAGGCTCCTGCCCGGGGGCGTCTCCAGTCCGGTGCGCGCCTACGAGCCCTACCCCCGTTTCATGGCGCGGGGGCATGGGCCCTACCTGGAGGATGTGGACGGGAATCGCTACGTGGACCTCTGCCTCGCCTTCGGTCCGCTCCTCTTAGGCCATGCCCACCCGGCGGTCCGGGAAGCCATCCGGGACCGCGCCTCCCGGGGCACTCTCTTCGGGACCCCCGTGGAGGAGGAGATCATCATGGCACGGATGCTCACCCGCCATCACCCCAGCATGGAGCGGGTGCGGTTCGTTTCCACCGGCGGGGAAGCGGTATCGTCGATCCTCCGGCTGGCCCGGGCGCACACGGGGAGGCCCGCGGTCGTGAAGATGGACGGCGGGTTCCATGGCTCCCTGGACCAGCTTCTGGTCCAGGCGGGGAGCGGAGCCGCGGCCCAACCCAGCTCTGCCGGCGTTCTCCCCAACCCCGCCACCCCCACGTACGTGGTCCCGTACAACGACCCGGACGCCCTCTCGGAGTGCTTGTCGATGCACCCCGACGTGGGCCTCGTCCTCCTGGAGCCCGTGCTGGGCAACATGGGGCTCATCCTTCCCCGAAAGGGGTACCTCCGGGAGGTGGCCCGGCTCACCCGTGCCGCCGGGGCCCTCCTCGCGTTCGACGAGATCATCACCGGATATCGCCTGGGTCTGGGTGGCGCCGAGGAGTTCTACGGGGTGCGCCCGGACCTCCTTGCGCTGGGAAAGGTCCTGGGGGGTGGCCTTCCCCTCGCCGCCTACGGGGGCCGGAAGGAGATCCTCCAGAGAGTCGCCCCCGAAGGCCCCGTCTACCAGGCGGGAACCTACAGCGGGAATCCTCTGTCCCTGGCGGCGGGCTGCGCCACCCTCCGCGTGCTGGAGAAGGAGGGCACGTCGCGGGCAGATTCCGCCACCGCGGCCATCGTGAAGGGGATGCGGGAGGAACTGGAACGGAGAGGCATTCCCGGGCAGGTCTCCCACCTTGCCAACATGTTCTCGCTGTTCTTCAGCGCGACCCCGGTGCAAGACGCGGAATGTGCACGACGGGCGGCACGGGAACCTTTCCAGGTCCTGTCCCGGAGGTTGCTGGAGGGGGGTGTCTACCTGGCGCAGAGCCCGTTCGAGACCTCCTTCCTCTCCACGGCCCACGGCCATAGGGAGTGTGAGTTCGTGGTGGATGCGTTCCGGGACGCGCTCCGGCACCTGCCTCAGGGTCATTGAACGGGATGCCGGGGCCGGCATGAACCCAAGGCTTTTGCGCCCCTCCGGATGCGAGGGAGCGATGCGATACCGGCGGTTCGCGGGCACCTCCCTGAATGCGACCCCGAGCCCGATCATGGCCTTCCGAAAGTTTTCTCCCACTGGAAACCCCCCGCGTGACGCCCCCATGTACAGGGGCAACCGCGGGACCCCCCGGCCATGGGAGCACGAGTTCACCGGGGGGCTGCCATCGGAGGGTAGATGACCGGAACTCCGGACGCAAGGCAGGGGATCCTGATCCTCCGGGCGGGAGGTTCGCCCCCCCTTCCGGGACACGTCGTGGTGCGCCCCGGGCTCGAGGTCCCCGTGTGGACCGATCCCATCCTCTCCCTGGACCTCTGCCCCGAGGAGGCGGACCGGTTCGGGGCCCGGCTTGCCGAATGGTCCACCGGAGAGGGTGGGGCGGATTGGGTCGCGTTCACCAGCCGGCATACCGTGGAGTTCCTGAAGCGGCGGGGGAGCGAGAAAGGTCGGTGGACCGCCTGGAGGGATGCGCTCCTCCGGGTCCCTGTGGGTTCCATCGGGCCGGCCACGACGGAGGCATTGGTTGGCGAGGGCATCCCGGTGGGCGTGGAAGCGAGTCCCTCCACCACGCGGAGATTGGCGGAAGAACTCCGTGCCCGGGGCGCCCGGCGCGTCCTCCTGCCCCGGAGCCGAGCGGCGACTCCCGAGATGGAGAATATCCTTCGCTCGGGCGGCGTCGAGGTGGAGTCCGTGGCGATCTACGAGAGCCGGCCGGATCCCGAGGCCCTCGCGAGAACGATGGCGCACCTGAGAAGGCGGGATGTGGCGGCTCTGGGCTTCACCAGCGCCCAGGAAGTGCGGACGTTCCTCGCCGAATGCCGGCGTGCCGGGACCGACCCCCGTTCGCTCCTCGAGGGGATCCGTCTGGGGGCTCTCGGCCCGGTGACCCGGGAGGAACTCTCTCGGGCGGGACTATCCTCCACCATGTCGGAGACCACCCGGGTCTCCTCCATGGTCCTCACGCTGGCCCGGGCCATCGGCGGGGGCACATGAGCCGCCCGTGGCGCGTCGTAGCCCGGCCGAGTCCCCTCAGCCGGAGGCAGGCGGAAGAGGCCGAAGGGGCGCTCCGGGAGGCCTTCCCGGGACGCGGAGTGGAACGTCGCGAGGTCCTTTCCCACGGAGATCGGGACCAGAACCTCCCCTTCCGGGACATGGGCATCCAGGGGATCTTCGAGAAGGAGGTGAACCGGGAGGTCCTCGAGGGCAGGGCCGACCTCGCGGTGCACTCCCTCAAGGACCTCCCCATGGAGCTTCCGGAGCCCCTCTGTATCCTGGCGGTTCTCCCCCGAGGCCCCCCGGGAGATCTCCTGGTGGGGCCCACCGTTCCTTCCGTTTGGGATGGCCTCGCGCAGGGAACGCGCGTGGGGACCACCAGCGTCCGGCGCCAGGCGTTGGTCCGGTTCCACGCGCCCCAATGCACCATCCTGCCGGTCCGCGGGAACGTGGGAACCCGGCTGGAGAAGCTCCAGCGCGGAGAGTTCGATGCGCTCCTCCTCGCCGAGGCGGGGATCCGGCGGCTGGGGTTGCCCGCGGCGGGAACGCCGCTTGACCCCCATATCGCCGTCCCCGCCCCCGGACAAGGGACCATCGCGCTGGTGGGCGACCGGTCCCTGGAGGAGCCCCTCCAGAGATTGCGGCAGCGGGCGGCGACCACCTGGAGGGAGATCCAGGTGGAGCGTGCTGCGTTTGCCCGCATGGGATCCGGCTGCTCCACGGCGTCCGGGGCATTCGCGGAGACGGCCCCGGACGGCCGCATCCACCTCTACGTGGCGGAGTGGAGACCCGACGGCTCGGCCCGGAGAAGGAGCCACCTCATTCTTGAACCAGGGGATGATCCCAGCGTGGCAAGGGCCGCCATGAACGAACTGTCCCGGGCCCCGTGGGAACCCCGCTCGGGGAGGGGTGCGGAATGAGCACCCCACGGCCTGCGGGAGGTACCGAGGCACCCTCCAAGGTGGTCCTGGAGCTTCCCCGTGTCCGGTTCGGACCGGGGGAGGTGGCGCTGGTGGGAGGAGGCCCCGGGGCCCCGGACCTCGTGAGCCTCCGGGCCCTCGCATACCTGGCGCAGGCGGAGGTAGTGATCTACGACCGCCTCATCGACCCACGGGTTCTCCGGTGGGCTCCACCCAAGGCCGAGCTCATCTACGTGGGTAAGGGTCCCCGCGCGGGAGCCGAGAGTCAAGAGGACATCCAGCGTCTCCTCCTCCGGAAGGCGAGGGAACGGCGTCGGGTGGTGCGATGGAAGGGAGGCGATCCCTTCGTGTATGGAAGGGGGTTCGAAGAGCTGGAGTTCCTGGAGAACCGGGGCATTCCCGTCACGGTGGTCCCGGGGATCTCCAGCGTCACGGGAGCCCTCACCAGCGCCCGGATCCCGTGGGTCCATCACGGAATCGGGGATACCGTGGGAGTGTTCCCCGGGCGGGTCGCGTCGGGGACCCGCAAGGGAGGCGGTTCCGTGGCCGCCCTCGCCAAGAGTTCCGACACCCTGGTGGGGCTCATGGTGGTGGCGGACCTTCGCCGCTTGCTCCAGGAGATCCGGACGGTCCGACCCGCCCACGAACCCGCCGCCCTCGTGGTGGACGCCACCACGAAGCGCCAGCGTGTCCTCTACTCCACGGTGGGGAAGCTCTCCCGCCTGGCGCGGGAGAAGAAGGTGAGGCCGCCGGCCATCCTCGTGGTGGGCCCCGTGGTGAAGGTGGCAAGAGAGGCGCGCCGCCTGCGCGAAAGATCCCGCGGGAGGACGGACAAATAGTCCCTCTCCTTCTCCCGGCCCATGCCGGAGGACCCCTCGGAGTCGGTGCGGTGGGGCCTGGATGCGCTCCGCCGCTCCGGGCGGGTCACGGAACTGCTCTTCCTGTACGAGGTGGCCACCGGCACCCATTCCCGTCTGCGGTCCATCGCCAAGGCGCTGGGCATCTCGGTGCAGGCCACCTCCCTCCTCTACCGGGAACTGGCCCAGCGCGAGTGGATCACGCAGTCCGACGGGGTCTACCGGCCCACCATCCAGGGCACCGAGGCCCTGCACGCGGGGTTGAGCACCCTCACGGGAGACCTCGAGGACCGCCTCGCCCGCCTCCGGATCATCCGCAAGTGCCGGGCCATCGCGGCCGCCGACCTGGAGAAGGGGGACCGCGTCCGACTGGAACTTCGCGAGGGGACCCTCACTGCGACCCGCGGGGAAGGGGGTCCATCCCAGGGTCGTGTGGCCCGGGGGGGACGAAAGGGCGACCTCGTGGAGGTGGTGGACCTCCAGGGGATCGTCCCCATCACCAGCGCCAAGATCCTCATCATGGTCATCTCCTCCCCCTCGTTGAATCCGGACCGGGATGTGCCGCTTCTCAGAAGGGCCCTCTCCCGGGAGCCCCTGGGTCTCCTGGCTGCGGACGGGTTGGAAGCGTGGTACCTCGCGTCCCGGGCCACCCGTGTACCCATCCTGCGATTTGGCGTGGCCATGGCGGCCCGGGAGGCCTCCCAGGTGGGGGTCCCCGTCACGGTCCTCACGACGGACGATCTGCTCCCTTCGCTGCTCCAGCGATTGACCGAACGATCCCCTCAGCCCCCCCTGGAGATCAAGACCCTCACGTGAGGGGACCGTTCCCGCAGGGCCCCTCCCAGGGTCCCACGCGGTGCGGGTGCGTTGTCACCGGATATGGACGGAACACTGAAGGGGACCTTGCGAGTTAAGGTGCAGGGAAGGAAGTCGGAAGATGACGGAGAAGGAATACGCCCATCCTGAGATGCTTGTGGATGCCGAGTGGGTGGAAAGCCACCTGGACGACCCTCGTGTCCGGGTTGCCGAGGTCGACTACGACCCGGCGGCGAACTACCAGTTGGGGCACGTCCCCGGGAGCGTTCTGTTCGATTGGAAACGGGACATCAACGACCCGGCCCACAGGGACGTCCTCTCCGCGGGACAGCTCAAGGAACTCTTCGAGAGGTCCGGGGTCTCTCCCGACACCACCCTTGTCCTCTATGGCGATTTCAACAACTGGTTCGCAGCGTTCGCGGCGTGGGTCTTCGATTACTATGGCATCCCCAATGTCCGCCTGATGAACGGGGGGCGACGAAAGTGGATCGAGGAGGACCGGCCCCTCACCAAGGAGGTCCCGCACCCTCCGGCCACGCATTACCCCGCCCCGCATCCCCGGGAATCGCTCCGCGCATACTACGAGGAGGTGCGGGGGATGCTCCCCGCCGTGGAGAACGGGACCGTGGCCTTCGTCGACGTCCGGGGACCGAAGGAGTACTCAGGTGAGATGCTGGCGCCGCCGGAGTACTCCACTGAGAACGCCCAGCGGGGCGGCCACATCCCGAAGGCCGTGAACATCCCCTGGGGCCTGACGGTGAACGAGGACGGGACCTTCAAGAGCCGCACCGAACTGGAGAAGCTCTACCGGGACCACGGGATCACGCCCGAGAAGGAGGTCGTCGTTTACTGTCGCATCGGGGAGCGCTCCAGCCACACGTGGTTCGTGCTGAAGTATCTCCTGGGGTACCCCCGGGTCCGGAACTACGATGGTTCGTGGGCCGAGTGGGGGAACCAGATCCGCAGCCCCATCGAACGGCCGCAGCCCTAGGCCACCCGCGCGGAGGTGGGCGGGGAAGCTTCCCCCGGCTCCCGGTTCCGGTAGGGCGGGGGGAGTCCCGGGTGGACCCATCCCGACTCACATGGGGGGTCCACCCGCACCCCGAACTCCCCGTCATGGAGGTGGTCGTCCAGGAGTCGGCGCCCTTCCACTCCCATGCCCGGTGGAGCTGTGGTGGGGTTTAAATCTGGGCCCCCTTCCGGCCGAAGGGAGGGTCCATCCATGTCCACTCCGTCCGAAGAGCTTTCCGGGAACAATCAGAAGGTCTACAAGGTGATGAAGGAACTCGCGCTGATGAGCGAGGAGAAGATGGGGACTGCCGAGCGGATCACCCAGGCCTCCAAGCTCCCCAAGAACATGGTGCTCAACGCCCTCCAGGACCTGCAGAACAAGGGTTGGGTCCGGAGAAAGGTACGGGAGAAGGCGGCGGGCTACTATCTCCTGCGCTGAGGAAGCTCCCCGGCGCACGGGCCGGCACCGGGTCAGCCCGGAGGCCCATCCGGGAAGATCCGGGACAGGATGCGGGTGGTGGAGCGGAGCGTCACTTCCGTTACCGCGCCCACGCGAGCCACCTGCGTCCGGGTTCGGGGCTCTCCGCTGCGTTCCGATGCGAGGTAGATCAGCGCGGCGACCACGCCGTGGGGGGACAAGCCCGAGAGCTCCGGGTTCCCTTCGACGCATTGCAGCATGTCCTCCACGGTGGCCCGGACCCTCGGGGAGAGGGCCAGGTCCTGCGCATATCTTTGCAGGTACGAACGGAGGGCCACGGACGGGAGAGGGGAGCCGAGACCCCGGCACAGGGCCTTGAAGGCGCGTCCCACCTCCGACCGTCGGGTATTGACCACCGAACTGATCTCGCCCAGCGTCCGGGGCAGACCGAACCTCCGGCAGGCGCCATAGAGGGATGCCCCCACGCTGGCGCCGAGGCCCCGTCCACGGAACGTGCCCCGGAGCGTGCCCTCCCGGAAGAGCCGTTCCGCCTCGGCCACCACCACGGGGGGCAGGCCCAGGTCGTTCCCGGCCCGGGCGATGTGCTCCCGGGCGGGAGACCGTTCGAGGACCCCCTGGCTGTGCCGGGTCACCTCCCGGTTCATCAGCCATCGGAGATGGAAATAGTGGTTCCTCTGCGAGGAATCCAGGAGGTTCCCCCGGGCATCTCGCAGGGATCCCAGCGTGCTCCCCAGGGGGCGCCGCGGGGACCCGGCGGGGGCGAAGGGACCCACCCCTCGACCCCCGTCGGTGCGGGTGGGGCTGCCGAACCGCACGTCGTCCGCGGAGAACGCCCGGTCGAAGACCAGCCCGCAGTCGGCGCAGTGGGTCTCCTGCAGGGCGGCATCCCGGATGCGGTGCGAAGACCCACAACCGGGGCACCGGTCCGGGGCGGGTGCCTCGCCCTGGTCCATCGCGACTGGCTTCGGCACGCCCGGTCGGAGGTTCCCAGTCCTTTTAAGTCTATGCGAGGATGTGACAGCCGGGGAACGGCATGAGGACCGGCCTCGTGATGGTGGGTTCGGCCCTTGTGGTGCTGGGGCTGCTCATCCTCACGCTGGGTGCCCTCAACCTTCCCCATACTGTGAGCAGCGGCTACGTGGAGCACACCCTGCAGATCCAGATCCTTCCCGGGAAAGCCTTCAACTACACGCTGGTGGCGCCCCCCAATGCGGCCCCTCCCCTGGTGATCGACTTCAGCTCCTCTTCTCCGGTCCGGGTGTGGCTCACAGGGTGTCCGCCTCCCGCCTCCGGGATCCCCTCGCAATGCATCGTGACCACGGTGGCGCGACCCACCACCCACGGGACCCTCGAGGTCAACGGGACCTTGTTCTTCCCGTATTACCTCTCCATCTACAACAACAACACGTCCGCTCCCGCCGAGTTCCAGGCGGACGTCCAACTCCCCGAGACCGCTCTGGCGGGGCTCCCCATGTGGGAGGGAGCCACCATCGTAGCGGGCGGGTCGGTCCTCCTGGTGGGAGGCATCATCTCGTTCTACGTGGGGTTGTTCCTGAAACGTGGCGCCATGAGCGGGAAAGGGGCGGAGATCCCCGAGATGCCGGTGGATCCCAACTGGACCCCGCCCACCGCCGAGGAAGTGGAGGCCACGCGGAAGGCCATGATCGAGGCGGCGGAGCGTGCGCGCCGCCGATTCGGAACCCCGGGCACTTCGGCACCCGGTTCCTCCGCGGAGGAGGTAGGGACTCCGGAGGATCCTCCCCGGGGCGACTAGGCGCCCCAGAAGGGATCCTTGGCCCGGCGGATGCGGATCACCTGGTCCAGGGTCGCCTGCTCCGATGGGCGCAGGGCCCCCCCGCGCAGGCGGCGAGCATCCTCCTCCCCGAGGGAGACCAGGAGGATGTCCCCCTCGCGGAACGAACGCCCCACGGTGGCCCCCTCGATGGCGGCGGCGAGCTCTTCCCCTTCGGGGGCGATCTTCACGGACTTCCCCGCCGCCTGGAGCCCCTTGAGGGTGCCCACCTCCGTCCCATCCTCCCGCATGACCCGCACCGGTGGGCGCAGGTCCCCGGCAAGGACCTTGATCCCCACGATGGCCGGCTTCGAGGAGCGGAAGACGAACCCGGGGAGGATCTCGAAGCGTGCGGGATGCAGGATGGCCTTGCGCCTCTCCTCGTGGACCTCCTGCCCCTTCTTCTCCCGCCAGGTGGCGTATTCCTCGAGGACCCGGAAGATGATGTCTCCCTGGAACACGCGCACCTCACTTCCCGCGAGCGCCTGGGAGGCCTCGGGCAGGACGGGCACGTTGAAGGCCAGGATGGCCCGGTACAGGGGATCCTTCACCGTCCGGACCACCGCGATGTCGTGCTTCGATACGGCTCCCACGTTGGCTCCCTTGATGGGATGTCCCAGCTCCTGGCACTCGAAGGCGAGGGCCTCCAGGCCCCCCAGCGTGTCCGCCTTGAGCCACAGGCCGTTCTCCTGGACCGCCGCCACCGGGTTGGACTCCATGAAGAGCTCATCCCGGGCGCGGGCCTCCTCCTCCGGCGTGGACACCACCTTGAGGATCCCACCGGGGAGGGCCCGGTCCATGTCGGGCGCCGCGAGCTGGACCCCCGCGGCGGCCTCTACCTCGGACAGGGGCTCCATGCGTCGAGAACCCGGGGCCGAGCCGCCCCGCCCGGGGTTGGGTCGGTAGAGGCCCCGGACCCGAGTCATGAAAGGTGCATCCGTCCCGGTGACCATGATGGGGTCCCCCACCCGGAGGCGCCCCCGGTAGATCACGATGTTGGCCACGGCACCGACCCCGCGCTCCTCGGCCCTCTCGAGGATGGTGGCCTCGCCCGCGGTCCCGACCGCGGCGAGCTCCGACTCGAGGAACCGCTGGGCGAGTCCCACCAGCATGGCCAGGAGATCCGGGATCCCTGCGCCCGTCTTGGCGCTCACCGGGACCAGGGCGACGTTCCGGGTGTAGTCCTGGATCCGGTCGTAGCGCTCCGCGGAGAATCCCAGGGCGTCGAGCGAGGCGGAGAGGGCGTAGAGCTTCTCGTTCACCATCCGCTGGGTGCTCTCGGGGAGCGTGGAGAGGTGGACCGCCATCCCCGTGCGGGGTGCCGGTGGACGGAACCCCTGGATCACGTCGACCTTGTTGGCCGCGACCACAAAGGGGGTCTTCTCGTGGCGCAGGATCTGCAGGACCTCCCGGGTCTGGGGCATGATCCCCTCGTTCACGTCGATGACCACCACCGCAATGTCGGCGAGGGCTCCGCCCCGGCGCCGCATGGTCACGAAGGACCGGTGTCCGGGGGTGTCGATGAACAGGAGTCCGGGGATGGTGAATTGATCCGTGCGGATGAGCCCCTGGCAGAGCTTCACGACGGTGCGCAGGGGGACCTCGATGGCCCCGATGTGCTGGGTGATCCCCCCCGCCTCCCGTTCGGCCTTCACCGAACCCGCGATCCGGTCGAGGAGCGTGGTCTTCCCGTGGTCCACGTGGCCCATGAGGGAGACGATGGGTTGCCGCAGCGCCATCCCGGCCTCCCACCCCGAGCATCACAAAACGTTTCGCGGATGCCCCTTCCTCACGGGAGCTCCCTGAGCTCCCTGCCTCGGGCCACCACAAGGGGGACGAGGAGTTCATCCGGCGTGAGGCCCCCGTGCGCCCCGAGAAGAGGACCGGATTCCTTCCGGGAGGTCCCGGGAGGTTGTCGGACCCATGACGCACCCGGAGGAGGCAACACGAGGAAGTCCCCCAACCGTTCCCACAGTTCCGGATGGTTCGGCCCGGGTCCCAACAGATCGGCCCGTGCCACCTCCTCCCGAGGGAGGACCAGCCAGTCCGGGGGAAGCGATGTGGCGAGGTAAGCTCCCAGTTCCTCGAGGCGCCCCCGGGCGGCCTGGAGGAAGACCGCCCGGCGCTCTCCCGCGGGGGGTCTTGCGAGGAGGTGGAACAGAGGCTCGTCACCGTCCGCGTTGCGGACCGCCCGGGGATCCAGATCCAGATGCCCGTGATCCCCGGTCACGAAGAGCTCTACCTCCCCGAGAGTCTCGGCCGGAACGTTTCGGGCCACCGATGCCAGGGTGAGGGCCATGTGGAGGATCTCATGCCCCGCGACCCCGGGGAGCGGGCCCCGGACATGGGCGACCCGGTCCAGCGCGTCCCAGTAGATCCAGACGAGGCGGGGACGCTGGGATGGCTCCTGGCAGAGGAGGGCGGTGAGGAGATGCTCCAGGTCCGAGAGGGACCGGAAGGGGATCCGCCGGGCTCCCTGGTAGGCGATGCGGGAGAAGCCGGACCCCGCGAGCTCTTCCGGCAGCAGCACCACGGAGGGGGACAGATGCTGGAAGATGGTGGGAACGGGGTTCCACAACGCTGCGAACGTGTCCGGATCCCACAGGACGCTGCCGGCAGAAGCGCCCACGGGGGAGAGGGTGAGCGTGTTGTAGATGGCGCCCCAGCGGGGGAAGTACTCGGTGTACCCCACGATGCCATGGCGGGCGGGAGGTGTGCCGGTGGACAGGGAGAGGAGGGCGGAGGAGGTGGTCGACGGGAAGACCGTGGTGATGGGATGGCCACGTGCCTCCATCCATTGGGCCACGGACCGTTCGAGAGGGGTCCGGGCCTGGTCGGCGAACTCTTCCAGCTGGCGCCAGCCCAGGGAATCCATGAGGAGCACGACGCTGGTCCGGGGCGCGTCCCCAGGCGGTACGCGGGCAGCGTCGAGCGGCGGAAGGATCTCCCTGGGGGGCTCAGTCCCCATGCGCCTCAACAGGGTGGCCGGAAGGTTGGCGAGGGAAAGACCCGCATAGCGGGGGATGGGGTAGATCCCCCGGATCTCAGGGGCCCGGAGGTCCCTCGCCTCCCGTGACCATGCGCGCCGGGCCTCCATCGCATTCTCCCTCCCCATCCGTTCTCCTCCGGGGCGAGGCCGGGCAAGGGAAGAACGTTCCGGGCCTCGCGACCGTCAGGGGTCCGGGAGCGGGGCCTGGGATCCGTCGGTCTCCCGAGCAAAGGAGCTGAGGTCCTTCTGGCCCCCGGCCCAGGGCTTGAGGTCCCCCAGGGTGAGGCCCACGGTCCGGACCGGTCGCTTCGGATGGGCCGGATCCGGGTGGAGGATCTCCCGCAGGAGCGTAGTGGCCACGCCCAGCGCGCTCCTCGTCTCGTGGGTGTGGTGAGGGAGGCTCCGGCTCCGCTGCAGGGCGTGGAAGTCGGCAAAGCGGACGCGGAGCGTGACGGTACGATACGCATATCCCTGGTGCTTAAGGGTCCGCTCCAGGTCGTCGAGGAACCGTCGGAGCGTCCGGGTGAGCTCCTCCGGATCCGAAGTGTCCTCCGAGAACGTGCTCATGGCCCCGAGGGACTTGGGCTCCGACTCCTCGGGCCAGGGCTCCTCTTCCCAGCGTCCCCGGGCCAGGTCCCGGAGCAGGCCGGCCAGGGGGCCCACGGCGCGGCGCAGGGCGGGGCCCGGCACGGCAAGGCAGTCTCCCACCCGCCGGACACCCACGGCCCCCAGGTCCCTCTCGGTGACCGCTCCCACCCCCGGCACCGCCCGGACGGGGAGGGATCCCACGAACTCCGCCACATCCCCCGGGGATATGACCACGAGCCCGCCCGGTTTCGCCCGGTCCGAGGCCATCTTGGCGAGCAGGATGGAGGGGCCGATGCCCACGGAGCAGGGGAGCCCGAGCCGGTTCCGGATCTCGTCCTGG
This sequence comes from Thermoplasmata archaeon, assembly GCA_021798195.1. Lineage (GTDB taxonomy): Archaea > Thermoplasmatota > Thermoplasmata > Lutacidiplasmatales > UBA184 > JAJZYH01. Next base: position 16,140 of record JAJZYH010000015.1, on the reverse strand, counting down.
ATGGCCCGCCCCTCCGCTTCCGCTCCCGACGCGTCCTCCCCGTCCCAGGGAAGTGCCGCCTCGTCGATGCTGAACTGGCGGGCGGCCGGGGAGCGCTGCCGAAGGAGGGCCATCACCTCCCGGGAGGTGGCCTCGTAGTAGGGAAAGTCCGGGGGGATCCAGAGGACCTCCTGCCCGAGCCGCCAGGCCTCCCGGACCGGCATCGCCGATCGGAAGCCATGCTTGCGAGCCTCGTAGGAGGCCGAGAGCACCACCCCGCGCCCCTTCCCCCCCGCGGGGTCGTGGGCGACCACCGCGGGCCGTCCCCGGATCTCAGGTCGACGGCGAGCCTCGCAGGACAGGTAGAAGGCATCCATGTCCAGGTAGATGGCCCACCTCATGGCCGCTCCGTTCCCGGATAGCTCGGGGCCTCGCGGGCCCTAGGAACCACCGAAATCCACGGCGCGGGCATCGACCTCGATCCCCCGCGGGCCGATGGCGTAGGGTTGGCGCGTCCGGACGTGGGCGGTCCGGCGCATCTTGAGGATGTGCACCAGGAGACGGACGCGGTGGCGTTCCAGGTCCTCGGAGTAGCCCAGGATGAGGACGCCGTCGGCCACGTACTCGCTCAGGCCGTCCCGGCTCACCTCGGGATGATGCGGGTCCGCCTCCGCCGTGAAGAGCGAGGTGGCTCCCGAGGACCGGCAGGCCTTCGCAAGGTCGAAGAGCGCGTTCCGGCGCGAGGCCTCGTCCGGGGCGAGCATGTTCAGGAGCGATACCGAGTCCACCACGATGCGTCCCGGCTTGAATTCCTGGAGCTCCTTGGGGAGCTCGCTCTGGATCCGCCGGAGTGCCCGGTCGGTCTCCCGGGGGTCCACCTTGACCAGCTTCACCCTCTGCGCGGCGATCCCCTCGTCGAGGGGCCAGCCGAACTGGCGGGCCGTGGCCTTGAGCGCCTCCCCGTCCTCTTCCAGGGAGAGGTAGAGCGTCCTCTCCCCCCGGGCGTCCCCGGCCATGAGGTATTGGAGGGCGAGGCAGGTCTTCCCCACACCCGGAGGGCCCATGACCAGGACCACGTGGCCTCGGGGAAAGCCTCCGGAGAGCATCTCGTCGAGCCCCGGCACACCCGTGGAGACCCGGTCCCGTCCCGTCTCAGATCCGCTCATACTGGGTGGTCACCAGCCCGTCCAGTTGGTTCACGCGCAGGACGAATCTCCCCTGGAATTGGGAGGGCACGTGGGAGAGCAATGGCATGGACTTCTCGATGATCATGGCGCGGCTGCGGGCGCTCCGGTTGGCGCTGTGGATCCAGAGGAAGCCCAGGACGGCATCCACGGAATCCATGAAAGCCTGCTCCAGGCGGGGCTCGGTCACGTTCCGCGCCAGGAGGAGGTAGATGAGGCCCCCCCAGTTCTTCGCCGTGCGCCGGAGGCCCTTCACCAGGGTGAGGATCTCATCGGGACGCTGCGAGGTACGCACCAGGAGGTCGGAGAGCGAATCGACGATCACCAGGGATTGCTGGGAGCGGCCTTCGAGGGCGCTCGCCAGGACGGGGAGCACGCCATCCGGCGAAGGTGGCGAATCCTCGAGAAGGCTCCGGTGCCCTCCGGTCCAGTGCGAAGGGACCACGCTGTCGGCAAAGTACGCCTCCGAGAGGTCGGCGAAATCCAGGTGGGAGGAGAGGGTCTCGTAGTACTCCCGGGGAAACGCGTCGGCCACCTCGCTGAGGAGCTGCTCCCGGGAACGGGTGAAGCTGAGGTAGGAGACCTGCCGGGGGAGGATCAGAGGGGCGCGGGAAGCGCCCATCTGGAAACGGGGCGCCCGTCCATGGTCGAAGGCGCGCATCAGCTGGGCCGCGGAGGAAAGGGCGAACTCGCTATGACCCGCCCCGGGCTCCCCCAGGAGGAGGAGGACGCTTCCCGGGGGAAGACCGCCCGTGATGGCGTCGAAGTCGCTCACCCCCGAAGGGATCCGGGGAGCCAATCCGGAGGAGGGAGCCGTGCGACCCATCACGAGGGAACCATCGAGCCCGCCTTCTTGAGCGTATCTCTCCAGGGGCCCTTCCGGTCCTGCGTCACGGGAAGGCCCGGGGCCCACCCTTCCGGAACTCCCGGAGGAGCACCGTGGCATACTGCCCCTTCTCCAGCGCGAAGGCGAACAGCACCCGGTTCCCTTCGGGTCCCGCGGGCTCCACGGGGGGCTCTCCCAGGATCTTGAGCGGGAGGGGAGCCCGCAGGGCCCGGTAGGTCCCCCGGCTGGACAGATCCGGTGCCTCGGGGATGTGGAAGTCCCGGGGCCTCACCCTCTCCTCCTCCAGCACGCCCTTCACGATCTCCCCCGGGATCCCTTCCGGCAATCCGCTCTCCGTTCCCACCAGGGGGAAGCCCACGCGGGCCCGCCCGGCCGCCACCAATTCCCTCGCCTCCCCCAGGTTCCCGGATCCCACCGGGATGGGAGGAAGGGATGCGTCAAGCCCATCCGGTGCGAGCCGCACCAACCGATCCCCGGGGAGGGGTTCGCCCACCGGAATCCCCCGGAGCATCCGTCGGCTCAGGGCCCGGTTGAAGAGAAAGCTCTGATAGGCATGCACGAAGAGGATGCGCAGGTGGCGGGGGAGCGCCCGGAAGGCTCTCTCGGGGGGGTCTCCCCTCGCCAAGCGGTCCAGAAGGATCCTTTCCGGGCCGAGGTGGCGGGGGAACTCCTCCAGGGCGCGCCGGGGGTCGTGGTGCGCGGCGTAGAGCTTCCTCGCCTCCGCACCATCCGGGGACTCCCCAAGCGCCTGTTCCGTGAGGTACGTTTCCACCGCCGTGGAAACGCTCCCCCGGACGAGTTCCCGGCCCACGAGGTGGGTCACGGGGCGAACCTCTCCGAACCGTTGCGGCCCGAAGAAGTTGGGGAATCCCCCGAAGGTCCGGAGCTCTTTCTCCACCGCCGCGACGCGGGCTGCGATCTCCGCAGGGGCCAGGGCTACCTCCACGACGCGGATCCGGAACCGGTTCCCGTAGAGCTGTCCCAGCGAGAGGGGATGGGAGGCGCGGTAGGCCTCGAGGATCCGGATCCCGTTGAGGTACACCGGTCCGATCCCCCGCGGGGCTCCGGGGAGGCTCACGAGCTGCGTGGTGAGCGCCCGCCGGTCCTTGGTCCCCGCGATGCCCAGGCTGCCGGGGGGAAGCGAAAATTCCCTTTGGAGCCGGCGCAACAACTCGTTCTGCTCCACGTCGTGCGACTCCACCCGGAGGATGGTCCAATGACCCTGGGGATCCGGGAGCGGGTATCGGGAGATCTCGTCCACACGGAAATCCGAAGGTTCTTGTTTGAGGCGGCCCCCGATGCCGGGAGATCGGGACGCATAGGTCTCGAGGCCCATGGCCCGTTCCACCGGTCCGGGCCCGTCGGGGTCATCGGACACGACCCATCCCTCCCCGGAACGACGTGAGCGTGTGCTCCTGCATGGATTCGATGGCGCCGCCTCCTAGGCGCCTCCCGCGGGGGCGGGGGGAGGCCCGAGGCGCCGTTCCTCCGGGCCCCGCAGGGCGGCGGGGACGACGCTCACCAGGAGGAGCAGGCCCGAGATGAGGAAGACGAGGTGGATGGCGTCCATGAAGCGGGAGATGTTCACCGCGACCCCCGAGACGGTGGTCCCCAGGAAGATCGCCCCCAGTTCGCTCACGGGGATCACCCCGGACATCACCAGGATGGCGAATCCCAGGCTCAACGTGGCCCCGCTGTTCACCAGCGTCGTCCCGATCCCTGCCCCCACTCCGCGGCGGTTGGGCGGGACGGAGTTCATCACGGCGGCCCGATTGGGGCTGGCGAAGAGGCCCATCCCCGCCCCCACGAGCACCAGGGGCAGGACCAGCTGGGAAAAGGTCGTCCCGGGCCCGATGGAGAGGAGCAGGAAGAAGCCCGCCGCGGAGACGAGGAGCCCCAGGATCGCAAAGGGGCGTGAGCCATAACGATCCGAGAGCACTCCGCTCACCGGCCCCATGGCGGCGAGGGATGCGGAGACCGGGATGAGGAAGAGCCCCGCGGTGAGGGGGTCCAGGAACCGGGGAGGGCCCTGCAGGAAGAAGACCATCACGAAGGAGAAGGCGCCCCGGGCGAGGGCGTTGAGGAACATGGCGAGGTTCGCGGCGGAGAAGATCCGGATCCGGAAGAGGCCGAAGTCGAACATGGGGTTGGGCACCCGGGTCTCCACGTAGGCGAAGAGCCCCAGGAGGGCGACGCCGAGGAAGAGTTCCCCCAGCGTGTCCGCGCCCGGCTGGGCCTGGAGGGCGCCCAGGGTGACCGCGAGGAGGATCAGGGTGAGGCCGGAAGCGAACGTGAGGTTCCCCATCCAATCGATCCCCTGGCCCGGGTCCCTCACGGCGAGCTCCCGGAGCCGGGCGCGGGACCAGAGCGTGGCGAAGATCCCGATGGGGACGTTCACGTAGAAGATGGCCCTCCACCCCAGGAACTGGGTGAGATAGCCCCCCAGGACGAGGCCGGAGACCGATCCCACCACGATGGAGATCTGGTTCACGCCCAGCGCCTTCCCCCTCTCCCCGGGAGGGAAGGCGTCGGTGAGGATCGCCGCGGCGTTGGCGAAGAGGAAGCCAGCCCCCAGGGCCTGGACCATCCGGAACCCCACGAGTTCGAGCCCCGTCTGGGAGAGCCCGCAGAGGGCCGACCCCACCGTGAAGACGGCAAAGCCCAGCGTGTAGAGCTTCACCCGGCCGAACATGTCCCCCAGCCGTCCGAAGTTGAGGATGACCACGGCGGTGACCAGGGAGTAGCCGATGAGGATCCACAGGAGGTCGAAGACCGAGGTCCCAGCCAGTTGGCGGCCGATGGTGGGGAGCGCGATGAGGACGATATTGGTGTCCAGGGCCGCCATGAGCGTCCCCACCGTGGTATTGGACAGGGCGATCCACTTGTAGGCCACGTGACGACGGGCCGGGGACCTGCGTGCGTCGTCTCCCCCGCCGGCGGGGGCGGAAAGGGCCTCCCGAGCTCTCTGGGTCACGGATGCCCGAACCTACCACATGGGAGGGATCTGAAGGCGGGCGATGTCCGCCGAGAGGCGGTTCACATACTCCCGGAAGATGCGGATGACATCCTTGGAGGTCACCACCCCCACGATCTTGCCGTTCTCGGTGACCAGCATGCGGCGGATGCCGCGTGTCGCCATCATCTCCACCATGCGGTCCGTGGGGGTCTCGAGATCACAGGTGATCACGTCGGGGGTGGCGATCTCCTCGAGGCGCTTGGAGGAAGGGTCGATGCCGCGGGCCACGATCTTCTCCACGTAGTCCCATTCGGTGACGATCCCCACCGGTTGTCCTTCCCCCCGGGCCAGCACCACGTAGCCGTGGTGGGCTTCCACCATCTTCCGGGAGGCCGTCAGGCAATCTACCGATGGGTCCAGCGTGAGGACTTCGGTGTGCATGATCTGGCGCGCGGTGAAGACCACAACGGGCGCAGGGAGGACTGGATTTAATATCCTTGCTCCCGCCCCATAGGTGGAGCCGGGGAAGGGTCCATGAGATGCGGACCGGAGAAGGGTGCCGGGAGCTGCTTTCCCCGCGCCCTTCCGTTCCGACCCCGGCGCCCGGACCGTGCGGGCACCGGACCCAGGAGGCCTCCCCGGGTGCCCCCCCGCGGTGCCCCTCCCGCGCACGCTCTCCGGGCGCTCACCACGTCTTCCGGCCCCGGCGGGAAAGGAGGCACAAAGGATTTGGGCGTGAAGGGTCGTGGGGTCCATCACGACGATCACAGCCACCGCCCGCGTCCTCAAGAACTACATCCAGGTGGACGTGGGGAGCCAGCAATGGACGGCCCGCCCCATGACCAGCGCCCAGGGGGGCGTTTCCCGGGCGATCTCCGCGCTGTTCTCCACCCGGTACCAGATCTTCAGCGACGGCGCATCCACCGAGGCCCTCGCCACGGTCTCGTACGAGTTCAAGCGCGACGAGATCCTGATCCAGGTGGGGGAACGGAAATGGAGGACACGTTCCAGCCTCTTCGGGCCCACGTTCCTCGAGTTCGACGGGACCAACTATTCGATCTACGAGAAGATCACCGGCCGTTTCGCCATCCTGCATGGGGAGAAGGTGGTGGCCCAAGGGCAGTGCCGGTTCCGTTCGGTGACCATGAACGAGTATCCTCCCGCCATGGAGACCTTCCTGGCGCACCTGTCGGTGGGGATCCTCATCCGGACCCTGGTCTCCGAGCTCGCCCTTTGACGGGCAACGAGACCGACGGGAAGAGCGTCCGCCGGTACGATATGGGGAGGAACATGAGCGCGCCCAGGAGGACGACCCCCGCGGCGACCTCGTAGGTCCAGGTGGCCCCGAGCCCGATGTAGAGCCACCCCCCGAGGAGCGTCCCGGCGAGCCCCCCGAACCCCGCGAGGGCGTTGTAGAGCCCCAGGGCCTTTCCTTTGTTGGTGACACCCACGAGGCGCACCAGGAAGAGCGTGCTGGCGGTGCTGAGGAACGCCCACGTGACCCCCATGGCCCCGTTGAGGCCCGCGAGGGCCAGGGTGAGGGCGAAAGGGTCCCCGTGCAGGAGCCCCACGGAGTCCAGGAAGAGGGGGATGAGGGCCACCCGGGCGAGGAGGCTCCCGATGAAGACCCACTTGGGCGAGGTGTATTCCACCGCAAGACCGGAATGATAGAAGAGCGCCGTGGACGCCACCGCCGAGGTGAGGAAGACGAAGGTCACCTGGGTCTGGTCGAGGCCTCCGGCCGCGGGGGAGGAGAGGTAGAACACGAAGGGTCCGTAGAACACCTGGAACCCGATGCTCATGACGAAGAGCGCGGCCAGGAAGGCCCACTCCACCCGGGGGAGGGGGTCGGGAGCACCCCGGGCGAGCTCCACGATGTGGAGCACGCGCCGGCGGAACCCCCGGACCCGTTCCACCACCCCCTTCTCCAGGTTGAGGAGTTCGGAGATGCTCCGGCGGTTCAGCCGGAGGCTGGGCTCCTCGACCCAGGCCCACGCCGTGATCCCCGACAGGATGGAGAGGCTTCCCGCCACCAGGAGGAGGTAGCGCATGGCGGCCACGACTCCCAGGGAAAGGGGCCCCGCGGAGGAGAACAATCCCAGCCAGACGAACCCCAGGAGGAGGCCCAGCACCGTTCCCACGCCAGAGATGAGCCCGAAGAGCCCGATGTCCCGGGGCCACCACCTCTTGGCGCGGGTCTCCAAGAGCAGCATCGTGCCGATGGGGGCGCTCGCCGCCGTGGCAAGGCCGTTGACCACGTTGATGAGGAAATACTCCCCGAAGGTGGTGGCGAAGGGCATGGCGAGGAGCGTGGCGCCGGTGGCGAGGAAGGAACCCACGAGGAAGTAGCGACGGTGCTGGACCCGGTCCGAAAGGTTCCCCCAGAGGATGGTGAAGGGGACCTCGCTGAGGGAACTCGCCGCGATGACGGCGGCCACCACCAGGGCGCTGGGGCGGAAGAGGGCGAGGGCGAGGAGGGGGATGAGCGGCCCCGAGATCCCGTCGGAGAGGGCGAGGGGAAGATACGAGATGAACCACACGTCCGACGAGGACGGGCGCACGGGCGGTGTCCGGACGTGGAAATCCAGATCCCTCCGCGAGTTCAACGCGTTCCCCCCGTCACGGACCTCCCGTCCCCGGGAATCCGGGTCTCCATGGGTCCGAGGGTCTCAAAGCCCCAGCGGTCCATGGGAACGCCCCGGCAGGGCTCACGACCCCGGAGGAACGCCGAGGTTCTTGAGGAGGCGTTGATGCTCGGCGGGGGTCACCCAATCCACCTTGAGGTACTCGCGGAGGAACTCCTCGCTGGCGCCTCGCTCCCGGGCCTCGTCGACCACGAACTGGTAGGCCTCCACCTCGGTGGACCGATCCACGTATCCCACCCCGGGCTCCCACAGGTCCCGTCCCTCCCGGCGCTGCAGGATGTGGCAGAACTCGTGCAGGACGTCCATGTAGAGGACCATGGGCGGGCTCTGGGAGAGGTGGTTCATGCCCACGACAATACAGTCCGTCTTCGGTGCCACCACGGGCTTCCACCCTCTGCGACGCCGCATGGGGGGGAGTTCCCACGGTGCCACGTACATCCACACGTCGTCCTTGACCACCTCCACGCAGGCATCCTCGGCGATGTCGGGGGGGGCGCCCTTGAGGGTCAACAGGCGCCGGAATCCGGGAAGGCGGTCGAGTCCCGGAAAGACCACCAGGAGGGGGTACCGTCCCGGGGACAGGTCCCTGCGGATCCGGAAGTCGTGCGGGGGGGAGACTTCGCGAGGGGAGGAGCCGGTGGGCATATTCCTGGGGCGATGAAGCCTCAAGGTTAAAGTCTACGGGTCGGGCGGGTCCGGCGGTCCCCTCCACGGGATCAATGCAGGGTCCTCCGCGCCTCCCGGCGCTCCGGGGGGGGATCCTCCTCCGGGCTCCGGGGAGGTCGAGGCCTCCTCCCATACCGGAACCGGGGGCCGGGGCCGGCGGGGGCGCCACAGACGGAAGAGGAGCACCCCGATCACGATGGTCAGGATCCCCACGATCACCCCATCGGTCCAGCCGGGGAGCCCGGGGATGAGCCCCATGGAGAGGCCCCCCGACCCGTTGGCGTTCGGGGACCCGGAGGAGTTGGGCACCACCGTGAGGGGGATCTCGAAGGAATCGCTGAGGAATCCCGAGGCCGATATGGTGACCGGGATGCCGCTTGCCACGCCCGGCGCGGGGACCGATCCGGGGGCCCGGTAGCTCAACAGGACCCGCCCGGAGGAGTTGGTGAGGGCGCCCAGCACGGAGAGGGATCCCCCCACTGAGGGATCCTCCAGGTTCACCACGGCAAAGGGGACGGGTCCGCCCGACGAGGAGTTCACCTCGATCTGGAAGATTTCCTGGGAGCCGGCAACGAGCAGGAGGGCCGGAGGCGACACCGCAGGGACGAGGAGGGGAACCGCGGCCACGGTCACGCGCCACGTGTAGCTTCCACTGGGATAGCCCAGGGCTTCGGCGGACACGGTGACCCCCGCTGCGGCGAGGGTGCTGGATCGCTCCGATGTGAACGTGGTGTTGGCGATCCCCGACGCGTTCGTCTCCGTGGCCGTCCGCGAGACGGTCCCCCCGAAGGCCTGGAAGGTCACCGCGACCTCCGGGACGGGTCCGCCGGAGGTCCCCGCCGCGACCAGGAAGGAGAGCGGGATGGACTCGTCGGGCGCCATCGAAGTGGGTAGGAAGCCCAGGGGCTCCACGGTGAGGGGGGTCGAATGGGTCTCGTTGGCGGGCAGAGCCACGACCACGAACGTGGTGGAGTTGGCCATTCCCTGCCAGACCACGGTGGAGATGACCGAGATGTTGGTGCTTCCCGTGACCGTGGGGGCGGAGAGGTTGAAGGAGGCACGTCCCTGCGCGGAAAGGGTGGCGGGGGACCCGGAGACGTTCCCCTTGGAAGCGAACACCGAGGCTGTCCCGTTGGCCGCGGGGGCGAGGAGACCGTTGGGTTCCAGCACATCTGCCGAGAGGGTGAACGGAAGGGTCCCCCCGGAGACCACCCACTGCGCGGAACTCACGCTCAGGAGGAGCCGGACGGCCGGGGGGAACGCCAGGGGGCCGCCCAGGGCGCTCAAGACCCCCTTTGCATCCAGGACGAAGAGGGCGCCGGAGGCCACCGACGGCGTGGCGAGGACCGCGGCTCCCAGCTGGGCGCGCCAGAGGACGGTCAGGTTGGAGCGGGAAAGGGACACGACGATGCCATCGGCCGCGGGGACCTCGATGGCGCCCGAGGCCACCACGGGGGCGGGGGTGGGATCGTTGGGAGACCAGGACGGACCCACGCGGATGCTCTGGTACAGGTTGAGGGTGGGGGTCCCGCTCCCACTGACATCCAGATGGAATATGTCGAACGAGCCATTGGTGGCCACAAGCCCGAAGGAGAGGTTCGTGCCCACCTGGCCCAGGGGTACGGCTCCCGATGCGAAGCCTCCGGAGCCGGAGGTCCCATTCCACCGAACGAGGAGTCCCGGGGGAAGGGAGACCCCATTGACGTTCTCCGGCGTGGTGAGGAATGCGTACACATAGCTCAAGGGGGAGGCATTCCCGCCGTCGTCTCCCAGCAGTGCCAGGGGAAGGGCGACCGTGGCGCCTCCGGGTCCGGGACCGGGTCGCCAGGAGTATGTGGTCTCCAGCGGTGCGGCCTCCACGGGATTGGAAAGGGGGAAGGGAGTCCACGAGAGATTGCCACCGGACGTGACGTTGAAACCGTCGAGGACCCCGTGACCCCCCTCGTTGGTACTGACGAGGGCCAGGGGGAGCGACGGGGGACCCAGGGCCACGGTCTGCACCGGGGTCCCGGAGAGATCGGTTCGCTCCACAAGAAGTCCCGTGGAGGCGGAGTACACGTAGATGTGCCCGGAGGCTCCGCCCACCACCACCAGGCCATCCACGACGTTGGGCGCCGTGGTGAGCGCCCCCGAGGGGGAAGGAGTAGCGGTCCAATCCAACGACCCCGTGGAGGCATTCCATGCGGCGAGAGCCCCCAGGGATCCGTTGGCGCTTCCCATGGCCACCACGACCCTACCTCCAACGAGAACGGGAGACACCTGGGATGGAAGGGGCAGGGAGACGGTCCACAGGAGGGACCCGGAACTCTCGTTCAGGGCGATGAGGGACTGGCCCGCACCAGTGGTGGCGTACACGATGCCCCGGGAGATGACCGCGGAATCGGCGGCGCCCTGGGGCGGAGACGCCGCGCCCGCCCCCACGTAGACCTTCCACGAAGTGGAATTGTTGGAGGGACCGGGACCCGGACTGGTCCCGTTGAGGCCTCCTCCTCCCTCGAAGGCGGGCCATGAGCCCGGGCCCACCGTAAGGTTCCCCTGGGCGCCGGGAACGACGGCTTCCGGGTTTCCTGAGGTCTGCGGAGCGAAGCCTCGAGGAGGATAGTCCGTGCCCAATTCTCCCCCCAAGGTCGATCCGGTGATGAGGAGGGTCACCATCGCCAGGAGGAAGATGGAGAGGCGTGCTCGTCGGCCCATCCCCAAACCTCCCATCTGGCCGGATGTGGAACGCCCGGCGCCGCGCTCCATGTTTCGGGTCCGATAAATACCTCCCCGGGAGGACCCGAGGACGCTATGCGACCGGCGAGCATGGGTCCGGACATGAGACGCGGAACTCTGGACTCGCTCACGGACGTTCGAGGGGTCCGGGTGGGAAGTGCGGAGGATGCCTCCGGGAGCACCGGCGTCACCGTGGTGACCTTTGACCGGCCCGTTCAAGCCGCGGCGGAGGTGCGGGGAGGTGCTCCCGGGACCTATCACACGGATGCCCTGGGGCCGCTGGGGCGGTTTGGGTGGCTCTCGGCGCTCTTCCTTTCCGGTGGGAGCAGCTATGGACTGGATGCGAGTCGGGGCATCCGAAGGGCGCTCTGGGAGCGCGGGGAGGGGAGCCCCATCTTCGGGAGGGCGCCCAAGGTCATCGGGATCTCCGGGGCCATCCTGTTCGACCTGGGAAGGCAGGACCCGGGCACCGTGGATTACGACGCTCTGGGGTATCGTGCCACGAGGACGGCCTCTCGCCGGCCGGTCATCCAGGGGAGCGTGGGGGCGGGCGCGGGGGCGAAGGTGGCCAAGCTGCTGGGGCCCGGGCGAAGTTCCCGGGGAGGACTGGGAAGCGCCTCCCTGTCGATCGGGGGCCACGGGCATCTGGGGGTCCTCGTGGTCGCGAACTCCGTGGGGTTCCTCCAGGACCCGCTTTCGGGTTCCTTGATAGCCTCTCCCCGAGCCTCCCGGGGCGGGGCCCTGACCTGGGAGGGCGTGTGGAAGGAATGCTCCCGCAGGCCGTTCGTCGGCTCCACGGAGCGGGGAACGACGCTTGCCATCGTGGTGACCGATCTTGCCCTCCCCCGCCTGAGCCTCTTCCGGCTGGCGGCGTATGCCCACGATGGCATTGCCCGCGTGGTGGTTCCCGCCCATACCTCCACGGATGGGGACACCGTGTTCGTGGCCTCCACGGGAGGGATCGGGAGGCGAGATCCGACGCCGAGGGACGAAACTCGGGACGCAAGGTCCTTTCGGACAGTTGACGCGCTGGCGGTGCCCTGCCTCGAGCTGATCCGCGTGAGCCTCTTGCGGGCGGTCCAGGGGGCTCCCCCATCGCCGGATCCCGGACGCGAGTCGGACTCCCGCGGGAAAAGCCCTGCTCAGGTGGTTTCCGGGGGTCGCCGAAGCGAGGCGTGACGCAGCCCCCGGATCAGGTCGATCTTGGTCACGATACCGGAGAGTTCCCCTTCGTGGGTCACCAGCACCGCGGGGTAGCGTGTGAGGAGGGTCGCGAGCAGGTCGGCCGGAAACTCCTCCCCCACCTGTGGATAGGAGGGCTCCTTGAGTTCCCGCACCTTCCTCTTCCGGTTCCTGGGGTCGGCCAGCGCGCGGAGAACCGTGGCCTCCGAGAGGGCTCCCACCACCCGTACCCCGTCCGAGACCGGAAGCTGAGAGAAGCCATGTCGTTCCATCACCGTGATGGCGGCACTCAAGGGGGAGTCCGCCATGACCGTGACCGGCTGGGGATTCATGACGTCCTTGGCGACGAGGAGGGGTGCGGCGCTCCCCTCCTGCTCCTCAAGGAACCGGAAGATCGACTGGGCCAGATCGTAGGAGGGGCGGATCCGCCCCCTCTCGATCCGCGAGATGGTCGCCACTGAGCGACCCACGGCACGGGCCACCTGGCGGACCGGTATCCCCAGCGCTTGCCGCCGCCGTCGGATCTCCTCGAGGGAATCCATCCGCTCGAGAGAGGAGCCTGGGGGAGTTTCAAGCTATCGTAGGCTGGAGGCTTCCACCGTATCTGGCTGGGTCGCCCGTCGGCCGTCGTTCCCGTGTGAGGACGGGGGCCGCCGAAGCGAATGCGGGATCGGAGCCTATTCCAATCCGTCCAGGATCGCATCCATATTCCTCAAGGGACGGGTGCCATCCCTCCTTCGACCTTCCTTACGATGCACACATGATGGGTTTCCGTGTCCGTGGGTCCCCCGGCGGCAGACTCTGGGACGGGGCGAAGAGAACCTGGGGAGGACGTGACCACGGGCTCTCTCCCGTCCTCAAGGCCGAGCCCTCAGGTTCGCAAACTTTTCGCGAGAATCGATCCGGGCCACGTCGCAGGCAGACGCCATGGAATGCGCAGCGCCTGGGGTCGGGGGCCCCTGTCCGCCGCCCAGGGAGACCGCAGGATAGATTAGCGGGCTCCCAATCCCTTCGGCAGGGGATCATGCCGCTGCCAGGGATGGGGCAGGACAAATGACCGTCTTACGGCGCACGGAAGCCCTTCGCCGTCCGTCCGAGGTTCCAACATTATGGCTATTCCTGGCGACCATTGCCATCGCGTTCATCGTCCTCTTGGCCAGCTGGGCGTTTCTCACGCCAATGTCCTCTCCGCCCCCTCCTACGCAACCCCCTGCCTCTCCGCCTCCCCCGTCGTACCACACATGGTTGGACTCCGGGCTCGCCGTGGAGCTGGTGAATCAGACCGCGGAGGCTCAACCCGGAGGGCCCTGGATCTTGGTCACGGTCACGGGCGTCGCAAACCCGGAGCCGGCGTTTCTACCCGACATCCTGCCTTCCCTGTGACAGACCCCGGGTCCGAACTTCGACGATCTGGGAGGAGGGGTTCCACTGACTGAAATGCCATCCCCTTGGACCTGAAGGGCCTCGATCCTATGGGAGGGGATCTCCATGGATCGGCCCAACACCAGTCTCATCGTGACCATATTCAACAACACGGCCCATGGGGAAGGCCTCTTTCCATACGGAAGTCCCGGCAACCCCTACCCCATAGGAGACCGGTTGCATTGGACAGGTCCCAACCGGGATCTCTCCTTGACCACGGGTCAGTTCGCTCCGTTGGCTTGGAACCTCATCCGGCAGAAGTTCTGTGCACATTATACAGGTCCCCTCAGGGCCGTGTACACGCGCGGAGATATCGGAGATCTCCCCTTCCGGGGATCTGTTCCGCACGGGCGGAATCGGCCCGTTCTGATCACTCCATGTGGGATGGCACCGGGGTCCAGTTCATCGCTGGGGTACAGGAGCGTATGCCGATCGTCCAACGCGACGGACGGGTACATCGAGTATTCGCTGGGATCCACGACAGGAGTCTGCTTTCTCCCGTCCTGCCGTCTACGGGTCCGACCCCGGACCACCAGTGGGAACTGGTCGACTCCGGTTCCGATTTTCCATAATTCCTCGGGACTCGTGACCTGGATGGTGTTGCCCACACGTGACAAGGGAACCGCCGGGGGCGGCGAACCTCTCACACCCTTGTCGTGCCGTTCTTCCCCCTGGGAGAACCTGACATGCCAGCCCCACGGGAGAGGTTGGCGTCTGGCTCGCACTTCTCCCGATGGCCAATGGCGGAACGTTTCCTCGGAAGGTTCGGAAGTGAATGCGACCGGGGGATGGTTCTACCCGAACGTGGACATCGTTCCGGGAGACTCCTTCGTTCTGGAGAGCACTTCCACGGCCTACCTGGAAGGGGCCGAATCGAACGTCACGACGGACGCGAGCGCGGTCGCCGGGAGCGGCCGTGCCTGTCTGTGATGGATCGAGGTGCAGGGGATGGCAGTATGGTCCGTCTCCCACTTCGGCCGGTCGCCTTCCCTCACTCTCCATCGTGAGGTACCGGGATCATTGGCTTCGCGCGTCCCCGTTCCCTCCAGACCAGCGTCACCCATTTGGCGGGTGTCCGGTCGAAGAGCGGAGGGAGGGGCGAGGGGAGGCGCACTCCGGGACGGAGACACTTGCTGGATCCCGTGACCACCCATGTGGGGACCGCGCGCCGGTATGCTGCCCCGGCCACCCGGCGGGTTCCAACCTTGTGGACAAGGGAGCCGTCCGGAAGGACCGCGTCGGCCCCGAGCAGGACCAGGGTCACGCCTTCAAAGGCTGCCCCTAGGTCGTCGTCCCGGAAGACCCGGACGCGCATCCCGAGCTTCTTGAGGTCCCGGGCGAAGTCCCGGCCCTCCCCACCGGGTCGGCTCTCCAGCACGTGGATGGCACGCGGGCGCCGTGCCGGAGGGAGTGCTCCGAGGAACTCCACCAGGGTTTGGCTCCGGCTCATGCAGAGGAGGGTCTGACCCGCCGGGAATCCGCGGGCTGCGGCCCGGACCAACGCCGTGCGCTCGCGGGCGATCTCACGCTCCCAGCGCGCAAGGCACGCACGGAACCGTGGGACCCACTTCCGCGGGAGGGAGACGTCGTCGGCGAGTCGGGAGAGGTCCCATCCCAGATTCTGGAACGCCCCCATGGCCGGTTGTGCCCGACGGACATTCTGGGCGATGCGCCGGACCTCCTCTTGGCGCCGGTCGACCGGAAGGGTCCCGAGCCCCGCTGCGATCCCTCGCAGGGAACGGATGAGTTGAAGCAAGAGTTGGCTCGCACTCGACGTGCGGTCCCGGGAAATCCGGGCCAGGAAGTCTCGCGGATCCTGTTCCCCCCGCCCCACCTTCGATAGCTTCATGGGTGGTCACCCCTACAGAACCCGAGGTCCTGCCGTGGACACGTCCCGCTCCGCCCGGAAGACTTCGTGGATCGTCCCTCCGCCCCAGCTTTGCGTGCTGTGCCGCAGCCCCTTGACCGTCCCCGCCCAGATAAGCTCGTGGAACGGGGAACCGGCCCACCGGGATTGCGTGCGGATCCACCTCCTCCAGCGGGACCCCGCCTTCCGGGATTGGCAAGCCGACCCCGCGACACCGCCCGATGGCTCCGATCCGGCCGACGAGGAGATGGCGGAAGGCCGGGAGGATGACGAGGAAGGATGACGGGGAGCCTGAGGGCGGAGGGCTTTCCCCGCTCCGGAATGCGACCCGTATCGCGCTGCGGGATACGGCCTGAGGACCCTTCCCGAGAGGCCGCCTTTCGAAGGAGACATATATAAATCTCCTTCCTCCGTGCCCCCCGTCATTGAGGAAGCCATGCCGGAAGTGGTGATCACTTGCGACTGGACCATGATGAGCAACCACCACGGGAAGGAGTTCCTGGGCTTCGGGACCACGACGCCTCCCTATGTCCTTCCCGAGAGCGTGTACCAACGGCTATTCTTCCCCCGCATCTCCTGCGACGAGGAAGGCCATCCCGCGCAGGCGCCCTACGGCATGCGGAAGATCGAGGCGGCGCTCCTCGACGCGGGGGTGGACGCCCGCATCATCCACCCCA
>JAJZYH010000043.1 GCA_021798195.1 Thermoplasmata archaeon | reverse complement strand
GCCATGGCAACCCCGGTCCTCGTGGTGGTCATGGGTTCCCTGGGGGCCGCATTCGCCACGGGTCGCCTGGGCCAGGGATGGCTCCCTCTCCAGGACGGGTTCTTGGCGCTGCTCCTGGCCCTCCTCGGTTGGGTCTTCGCAGCGTCCACCCTAGCCAGGGCCAGGGATGCTGCCCCCCGGAGGGACGACGCGGGGACGGGCGGAGCCACGGAGCAACTTTGAATTGTCCAGACGATGTAGGAGCGCCATGCCTGGCAGGACCTCCACCCGGAAGGCCAGGGAGGGGCCCGCCACCGCGGGCCCTCCGTTGGGGGACCCCCAGGCGAGGATCCATGTCGCCCCCGTGGGGTTCGAGGTGGAGCGCGTGGTGGCTCCCATCCTGGAGGGGCGGGCGGATCGGGTCTACCTGGTGACCCGGGCGGGGGGACGGGACGCCGCGGCCCCCTTCGTCGCGGAGATCCAGCGCCGTCTCTCCCGGTCGGGGCTCCCGGTGGACATCCGGATCGTCCGGACGGACATCTGGGACGTCCTCGATGCGCTCCAGGTGTACCGGGGGATCTTCCGGCAGGAGCTGCGGATCGATCGCCATGCCACGGGGGTGATCCCCATCCGGGTGAACGTCTCCACGGGGACGAAGATCATGGCCATCGCGGGGACCCTCGCGTGCATGCTGTGGAAGGGCGACCCGTACTACGTGCAGGTGTCCCGGACGTGGTACACGGGCCTGCAACCCCAGGTGCAGGAGGTCAACGACGTGGTGACGCGGGTGGAGCCGGTGAGCGTCTACGAGCTGCGCTCCCCCACCCGGGAGATGGTCCAGGTGATGGAGGCCCTGGCGCAGAAGGGGGGATCGCTCCGGAAGAAGGAACTCATCCAGATCCTGGGGCTCGACCGGACGAGCCCGGACGGCGGCAAGCCCCCCTCCCCCCAGGCGCAGCACAGCCGCCTGCGGAGCCGCCTGGTCCCCCTCGAGAAACGCTGGGGGTTCGTCCAGACCAGCGAGCTGGGGGGGCTCCGGGGCCGGGTGAGCCTCACCCGGCAGGGGGAGCTCGCCCTCGCCCTCTTCTCCAGCGGGGGCCTGGAAAGCCTCCCCGGACGGAACGGATCGCCCCGGGACCCCGGCTCCATGAAACAGAATTAATGCAATTATACGTGAAATAGATAAATACGGAGGCACCCTTCCCGCTCCGACGAACGGGGGAGGCGGCGGGAAGGGTCCCGCGGGCTCCTCCGGGCCGGGGGGAGACGTGCACCGGCGCCCTCGGGGGCGCGCCAGTCCTCCTCCCCGACCGTTTCCCCGGAGATCTCCCGGGGAGCCTGTGGTTCGGCCCGTGCGCCAACCGCTTCGAAGCGTGCACCAAAACGGTTGTGATGGGGGGCGGGACACCGTCCCCCCGAGACCGTCCCGGTCCGGGACCCTTCGCGTTCGCGCCCGAGGGGACCCGGACCGGGGTCTCACTTTCCATGTCCCACCGCTACGTCCCCCAAACCTTCGCCCCCCCAGGGCCGTCGCCCCGGCCCTCCATCCGGTTCCGGTTCTTCCTCGTCATGGGGCTCCTCTTCGCGGCCATGGACGGGGTCCTCGCGGTCTTCGTGATCCGCTGGGACCGCCTTCCCTCGGTGATCCTGTTCGGGGTGCTCTCCATGCTCTTCTTCGGGAGCTCCTACGGCCTCGCCCGGGAGATCCTCGCCCTCACCCTCCCTCCGGTGGTGCCGGCGAGCATGGTCCACCTGCCCCGGAAGGTCCGGGTGGCGATCCTCTACGCCACCATGAACGACGTGGTGCCCGAGTGCCTCCGGGCCATCCACCAGACCTACCCATCGGACGTCTATGTGCTCGACGACTCCTCCGACCCGGCCCAGCGGGCGGTGGTGGATGCCATCGCCCGGGAACGTCGGTACGTGGTGGTCCGCCGGGGCGGGCGCCGGGGGTACAAGGCCGGGGCCATCAACGACTGGCTCCGCGCCTTCGGGGACCGCTACGACTACCTCGTCCTCCTCGATGCCGACTCCTACCTCCCGCAGGACTGGGTGGCGGAGGCGCTCCGGTACGCGGAGCACCCCGACAACGCCCGGGTGGCGATCTTCCAGGGCCTCATCAACATCTGGAACCTGGACTCCGAGTTCGCGCGCATCCTGGCCCCCATGGCCCGGGTGGGTCAGTACGTCTGGGAGGAACGGCTGGGGAACGCGGTGGACGCGGTCTTCTGCTACGGCCACAATGTCCTGGTCCGGACCGCCGCCCTGCGTCCTGTGGGCGGGTTCGTGGAAGGGTTCGTCTCGGAGGACTTCGCCACCGCGGTGGCGCTCGCGGACCGGGGCTGGCACAGCCGCTTCCTCCCCCTGCACAGCTACGAGGCGGTGCCGGAGAACGTGCGCGGCTTCCTCAAGCGCCAGAAGAAGTGGACCCGGGGGGCGATGGAATTCTTCGGCTTCGCCCGGCGCTCCTCGCTCTCCCCCGGCCAGAAGGTCATCCTCCTGGAGACCCCCTGGAGCCACGTCACCACGCTCCTGCTCCCGCTGGGCATGTTCCTCACCATCTACGGGTACTCCTCGACCCCGGGGGCCGCCCTGGGGTTCCTCCACGCGCTCCTCGCGGACCCCCTGGGCACCCTCTGGGCCGTCCCCATCCTCCGGTTCGTCCTCGTCCTGAGCGTTCTCACCGCCATCCCCAAGGCGATCCTCTGGCTCCGGTGCGGGATCGGCGCCTCGGTGCTCTGGAAGCACCGGTGGCTCACCGCGGCGGTGAGCGCCATCGCCCTGCCGTACGAGTTCCTCGCGATGGTGGGCTACCTCCTCACCGGGTTCCGGACCATCCCGGTGACCCCCAAGAGCGAGGCGCCGCTCACCCCCGGGGAGGTGCTCTCCCTGGCCCGGTACACCCTTCTCCTGGCCGGAGCGCTCCTCGTGGGGATCGTGGCCCTGAACCCCCTGGGGGGGCTCTTCAACGCCACCTGGATCATCCCTATGCTGCTCTCTCCCGCCGTGGTGCTGCACTATAGTGGCCCCCCGGAGCGGATCGCTCCCTTCCTGGACCCGAACCCCCTCGGACCCTTCGCGTCGGGTGTGAGCCATCCCGCCGACGTGCACGGGTTCCTGGTCCAGCTCCGGACGGGGCTCCCGTCCGCCCCTCCCCCTCCCGCCCCGGATGCCCGCCCGTCGGGAAACGTCACGTGAAGGGGGCGTCCCCTCCCCACGCCCTCATTCCTGCCAGGGGGGAGGAGGAGGGGCGGACCCCGACGGGGGTGAGGGGGGGCCCGTGGGGGCGGTCGCCCATGGGGACACGCTGGGGGGTCGGCGCGGATCCCGGCGGCGGAGGAAGAGCCCCACAATGATGACCGCCGCCGCGATCACCACGCCCAGGACCACGAGGAAACCCAGGAGCGGGTTGGATCCGGGGGCCGGTCCCAGAGGTGCTCCCGCCGGCGATGTGCCCCCCACCGCCCAGAGGTTCCCCTGGGAGTCCACGGCGAAGGCCGTCCCATTTTCCACCGCAAGGCTCGCGTACACGGGGCCCTGGGTGGCGAGGCTCCACTGGAGCGCCCCCGTGGCGAGATCAAGCGCGTAGAGGGACCCGTCCTCCGAGCCCACGAGGACGCTATTCCCCGCGATGGCCGGAGAGGACTCCACGGGTCCCCCCGTGGAATAGTTCCAGACCCAGTGCCAGGCCGCCGACCCGCCTGGGCCGAGCTGGAGATCGGCCCGGGAGACCACTCCCATCCGGTTCCCGAAGACCACCGTCGCCGAGGATCCGCTGGCGAGGACGGCCGGGGAGGACCGGATGCCCACGTCGGCGGTGCCCAGGGAGGGCACCGTGAGGGAGATGATCTCACCGGGCTGGTTTAGGCTTGCGGCGTAGAGGTGACTGGGGGAGCCGCTCCCTCCATCTCCTCCGAAGAACGCCCACTCCACCGACGTCCCGTTGCTCTCCGTGAGCGTGGCCACCGCGGCGGAGGAAAAGAGCCGGTCCGCTCCTCCACCCACCCCCTCGGGGAAGCCGGGCCACGGGGCTGACGAGGGAGGGGGCGTGAACACGTCGAGGGAACGGTTCCCCTGGTCCGGAAGGACCCAGAGGGCTCCGGGTCCGCCGCCGTCGGTCACGGAGGGAGTGGCGAAGTACGCCGCTCCCCCCGGCGTGGCGGCGGCGTACCAAGCCCCCGAGGGGGACGGGGCGTGCCAGAAGAATCCTCCGGCCGTGTCGGCCACGCCCAGCCAGCCTCCCGCGATGACCAGGGAGGAGGCGGCGGGGGATCCTCCACCGGGAGTCCGCAGGGAATAGAGGAGCGATCCGTTGGAGAGCGCGTAGGCGTCCAGGGTGTTGGGACCCCCGTCCTGGTCCACGAAGACCGTGCCTCCGTACAGGACCGGGGTCCCCACCACGGGTCCTCCACCGGACCCTCCCGGAAGGGTGCTGACCCACCGCAAGGAGCCGTTCGACGCCCACGTGGCGAGGAGATCGTTCCCCAGGGCCACCACCACGGTCCCCCCATCGGCCACCGGGGAGGCCTGGTACGGGAAGTCGTTGGCGAGGGGGTTTCCGAGGCCTGCCCCCAGGGAGTGCGAGAGGTTCTCCCGGTAGAGGAGGCTCCCACCGGGGGGATTGGAGGAGGTCACCCCGGACAGGGAGACCCCTCCCTGGAATTGCGTCCACGCCGTCGCGCCCGGGGCGCCTCCATGGTTCATGGGACCCGCTCCGGCCGGGGCGGTCGCGAGGCTTGCGGCAAACGCTGTCAGGAGGAACACCGCGACCACCGTGGAAGGTATTCGCGTCGCCCGGGGGCTCGATGGAGGGGACATGTGCCCGGGAGGGCTCCTGGTCTGTGCCCGCGGGCCGGAGAGTCGGTTCGCACGCATCCCGTAGTCGAGAGCGAGGAGGTCCAAGAGCACCTTTTTGGTGCAAACCTCGAAGGGGGGCCTCCATTCATTCGGAGAGGAGCGTTCCCCAGGTCTCCAGGATCTGGTCCAGCCACGTTCCCCGGGCCCCCGCCCGGTAGCGGCCCATGAGCGAAAGGACCCGGCTCGGGTCCGAGAGATGGAAGCGACGGCCCTGGGGCGACATCACCGGGACCACGAGGCCGGACCGGATCAGGTGGCTCAGATGATAGGAGACCGTGGATTTGGTGACCCGGAGCCGCTGCTCCAGCTCAGCGAACGAAAGATCCCCCTGGGAGCCCAGGGTTCCCAGGAGGCGAGCCGCGGTGGGGCTCCGGAGCGCGAGGAGGATCTTCCGGTCCTCCCAGTCCACCTGGACCTGGAAGTAGGCGTCGCGTCGCCCCAGGCGCTCCCGTCGCAGGAGGCCATTCCGGGTGAGCCGGTCCAGGTGGTAGGCGGTCTCCCCCCAGCCGAGGCCCAGGGCCCTCTGGATGTCCCGGGCGCTGGCCCCGGGCTGGGACCCCACCGTCTCGAAGATGCGGCGGCGGGTCCGCTGGTCCAGGATCTCAGGGTGAGGGAGGGACATCGTGGGGAGCCGTCCGTCGGAGGAGGGAGACGTGGAGCCAGAGGACCGTGAGGACCAGCGCGGCCAGGGGGAGGATGCCCACCTGGAAGAGCGCGGCGAGGCCGGGGGCGAAGACGGCCACGAGGGAGAGCGCCCCCGTGGCGGAGAGGGAGGCGAGGCCCAGGCCCACGAAGAGGAACCGGAGATCCCGATAGCGTCGGTACACCAGGGCCGCGAGGACGGCGAGCGTCCCCGCGAGGCCCAAGAGGACCACGGAGAGGAACGCGACGAGAAGTCCCAGCATGCCTCCCGGAAACCTGCACCGGTCCTATAAGGGAGCGCCCGCGCTCATCGGCCGGATCCCGGGACAACGGGGAGGAGCCCACAAGGCCGACGTGGACCACTCCGGTGGCGGAAGGTCCCGGCGCCGGTGGCGGATCACGACCACGAAGGCGAGCACGAATGCGGCGCCCAAACCCACACCCACGAGGTTGGTGAGGTCGGAGGGGGGGAAGAGCTCCCCGCTCCGCCCGGACGGGCCCGACGGAGGGACCAGGGTCACGGTGGGATCGTAGGTCATGCCGACGTACCCTCCGGGGATCCCGGAGAACTCCAGGTGGAGGAGCGTCCGCTCCGCACCCGGAGAGGGGAAGGGAAGAGAGGAGGGAGGAGGGCTCACAGAGCCCGTGGCATTGGGCCCGCCGGGGTACTGGGCGTGGACCGAACCGGTCCAGTTGAAGTGCACCACCGGTTCCCCGGTGGAGTTCAGGGTCTCCTCGATTCCATCGGAGGACTCCTGCCACGTACTCGCCCCGCCCCGGGTGAGCTCAATGCCCACGCCCAGGAGATCGGTCCCCCGGGCCCATGTCCAGCCTTGAAGGGAGAGGTCAAAGCGGACGGACCAGGCGGCCGATCCCACGGGCCCCGGAAGGAGGGTGAAGTTCACCGAGGTCCCCACGGAGGCAAGGCTCCCGTCGGAGGAGGGTTCGGGGAACTCCGACGAGTTCCAGGAACCCGCCGCAGGCGCCTCGGAGGCGCTCCCGTTCAGGAACACCTCGACGCCACCGGAGCTCGTGTTTGTGGCGGAGAGGTTCCAGGAGGATCCGTCGGAGAGGAACGGAGCCACTGCGTCCACGTTCCCGTTGGGCGCGATCTCGGCGAAACCCATCACGGTGATGGTGAGGCCCGGATTTCCAGAGGAGGGGGAGGAAGGGAGGAGGGAGAAGCGGGGGAGGTCCCCCGCGAAGGAGAGGTTCACCCGGCCGTTGGACCACACGAAGGGGGTGGGGTGAGTGATGTTGTCGTCATCGGTGGGGAGGGACCGGGAGCCGGCTGCGACCGGGTGCGCCGCCACAGGTGCCGGGAAGGCCAGGACGGAGAGCAGGAGGACGAAGGCGGCGAGGAGGGTCGGAACGGTTCCCGGGCGGAGGTCCTTCTTCGCGGGAGAAGGCTCATGGACCGACGGGAACATGGGACAGGAAAGAGTCCCACCGATTGAGGTAGGTTTTGGTGCGCAGGGCGAACTCCCCCTCCCCTTCCCGGCGCGCCGGACCGGGGTCCCGTGGCCCTTCACGCGTTAGGACGCATCATGCGTCTTGCTAACGCTGTTGTATTTTAGCCTGCACCAAGTGTTTAAATACTTTGAGTCGCATCAAAAGTTAGGTGACCTAAATGACATTCACACCTCCCCCGTCCACGGAGACCGACGTGCCCACCGGCGAAACGTGGCGCGGCGGACGGGTCATCGAGGACCCGTACGAGCGCTGCCGCAACTGCGGCAGCCGCCACCTCTTCCGGGACGAAGCCACCGCCGACCTCGTCTGCATGGAGTGCGGGTTCGTGGCCCGGGAAGGGGAGACCGTGGTCCAGGACCCGGTGAGCTACCCCGACAGCGGGAACCGCTACGGCCCCGGCACCCACGGCCGCGTCACCACCGTGCTCCTTCCGGACAAGGGCCTCCGCACACGGATCGGACCCATCACGCGCTCCAGCCTCACCAGCCAGATCTCTCATCAGCGGAAGATGGAGTTCGCCCGTCTGCGTCGGGTGGACCGCCGGCAGGGACGGGGCGACAGCGGCGAGAGGAACCTCGAGACGGCCCTCCCCCAGATCCATCGGCTCATCGAGGCGCTGAGCCTCCCCAAGACGGTGGAAGAGACCACCGTCCGCCTCTACCGGGAGTCGCTGGCCCGGCGGGGCATGCGCGGCATGCGTATCGCCTCCCTGGTGGCCGCCTGCGTCTATGTGGCCTGCCGCGTCAACCGCGTCCCCCGGACCCTCCGGGAGATCGCCCAGCATTCCGAGGCCCCCCGGTCCGTCATTGCCACGGCCTCCATCAACCTCATCCGCGACCTCCAGGTGAAGGTGCGACCGGTCCGCGCCATGGATCTCCTCCCCAAGCTCTCGGAGGACCTCACCTTCCCCCGGGATCTCCGGGACCGCATCCGGACGTACCTGGAACGGCTGGAGAAGGGGAACTACCAGGCGAGCGGACTCATGCCCGCCACCATCCTGGGCACCGTGACCTACGTCACCGCGCAGGAGATGGGCTACCCCTACAGCCAGGACCGGATCGCCAAGGCCCTGGGCGTCACCAGCGTGTCGCTGCGCAACCGCGTCCCCAGCGTGGAATCCTTCCTGGGCATTTCCCACAACCCCCGGGGGCATGGGCGCATCAACGTCGTGCGGAAGCCGCTCCCGTTGGGATCGGTGGAAGCGTTTCCGGCGTCGGCGCACTGAGTCCCGCGGGAGCCGGAGGGGATCCCCTCCATGGGCTCCACGTTCGGTGGGGTCCCACGGATGTGCGGCGCTCTCTCAACAGGGTCCCATGTATCTTCGTTGCCCCCCACGGGTGCGGTGCCACCCCTCGGTGGGCATCCATGCTCCCTCTCGGTCCATGGAGGGGCAAGGGGACGACGGTTCTCCGGCGGGTGGGACGCATCCTCCCGCAGCCCACTGAGCTGATTGCCCCCCGAGGGTGTCGGGAGTGGTCCATCGGGACCAAACGAGAAAGCCCGTCCGGGTCCACCGGTTGTTGGGTTTCCGGCCGC
Source organism: Thermoplasmata archaeon (assembly GCA_021798195.1). GTDB lineage: Archaea > Thermoplasmatota > Thermoplasmata > Lutacidiplasmatales > UBA184 > JAJZYH01. Next base: position 976 of record JAJZYH010000043.1, on the reverse strand, counting down.
CCCAGGGCCGGGGGAAGAGCCGCGCCGGTGAGGCTGGACGGCAGGATCGCTATGGTGGGCCGTCTCCGGGAGGAGGCCGTCCAAGGGGTTGTCCGGGCAGGGGAACCGAGGCCCAGCGATACAGGTTCCCGCCGGCGAAGAGGACCATGAACGCCAGCATGGGGAGGACCCACAGGTTGGAGAGGTCCGTCTCCCCGCGGAGCGCCAGGTCCACCGAAATCCCCAGGGCGACGAAGAATCCGGCAAGGGAGCCCAGGGACGACCAGCGGAGCCAGCGGGGAACGGGCGGCCGGTCCGGCAAACGGTTTCCTCCTGGCCCGGGCAGAGTTCGACCCCCCCTTTGAGGATTCCCCGCCGGAGCACGTCCATGAGGAGTCCCGGAGCGTCCCAAGCTTCAAGCGACCGGGATGCGCTTCGGGGAACCGTGGACGCTCCCGGGCCACCCCAGCACCCGCCGGCCCTCCGCCTCCCGGAACCCCTGCGCCTCGTGCGCCGCGTGGACGGCAACCTCACCGCCGCCGTCGCGCTGCGGGACCACTTGAACCGGGCCCCGGCGCCCCCCACCACCCTGGAACGGGTCCCGGTGACGAAGCTCCTCAATCCCGGACGTGCCTACTACGAGATCCTCCACCCCCTGGAGGAGGACCTCGCGGACCGGCAGGCACGCCTGGCGGGCTCCGGGGCCCATGAGATCCTGGAGAGGACCCTGGCCCGGGGGCTCGAGTACACCGAACTCTGGCTCACGGGGGAGGACTCCCCCGGCACCCCGTCCCTGGAGCGCATCACCGCGCGCATCGACGCCTATGAGCCGCTCCCCGACGGCCGGTGCATCCCCACCGAGAAGAAGACCGTGGGGAAGGTCCGGGACCGGCCGTCCGACGAGCACCTGGAGCAGCTGGGGATGTATTGCGCCCTCCTGGGCGTGGACCACGGGCGTCTTCTCCTGGTGCACCGGGACGACGACACCGGCGCCTCG
>JAJZYH010000042.1 GCA_021798195.1 Thermoplasmata archaeon | reverse complement strand
AGGCCGCCGTGGTGGGCGTCCCGGACCCCAAGTGGGGCGAAGCCGGCGTGGCATTCTACCGCTCGGCGTCTCCCCTTTCGGACGACGAGATCCGGGAGTTCCTCCGGTCCCGGCTCGCCCACTACAAGGTGCCCCGGGAGCTCCTCCGGGTCCCCGCCATCCCCCGGACCCCCGCAGGGAAGAAGGACTACCCGCGCCTCCTCAAGGAGGTGCCCCGGTGACGCCCCCCGCAGGGGCCAGCGATCCCCCGGGCCCGGACCGGCTCCCGCCCCCCCGCTCCGGGCACGCGACCCGGCTCCCCAAGACCCCGCGGGGAACGCGCACCCGCCTCCGGATCATCCGAGCCGCGGAGAAGGTGTTCGGGGAGAAGGGCTTCTACGAGACCCGGATCTCGGAGATCACCCGGAGGTCCGGCGTGGCCCTGGGGACCTTCTACCTCTACTTCGCCTCCAAGGAGGAGATCTTCCGGGCGCTGGTGGAAACCCTGAACCGGGACCTCCGGCGGACGCTCAAGGCCGGGACCTCAAAACTGGGTGGACGCATCGAAATGGAACGAGAGGGGATGCGCCTCTTCCTGGAGTTCCTGGGCCGGCACCGGAAGCTCTACCGCATCGTGAAGCAGGCGGAGATCGTGGACCCCCCCCTGTTCCGGTGGTACTATCACCGTATCGCCGACGGGTACGCCCGGGGGCTCCGGGAGGCCATGGAGAAGGGGGAGATCCGGTCCCGGGACCCGGAGCTCACCGCCTACGTCCTCATGGGCATCGCCGATTTCGTGGGGATGCGGTACGTCGCCTCCGATGGCGGCCTAGCCCCGGAGAAGCTGGAGGAACTCCTGGACCTCATCCTCCACGGCCTCGTGGGCCCATGAGGCCCTCGCTGGCGAACCCCCCCTTCCGGAAGCGAAGTCCCCCCCGGTGTCCATCCCACTCCATCGGCACCCATGGGAGAGGGACCCCGGGGTGTTGCCCGGGTCCCTTCGCCGATTTCGCGCTCCCACAGCCCCCTCCATACCCCCTGTTCTCCCGTTCACGCGTGAGCCCGGATCTTCTCAAGGGGCACCCGGCCGGGAGACGGTGGCCCAGGTCTTCCCGACGGTCCAAGCCTCTTGGAAAAGCCTCCTCCCGCCCCCGCCGGCCGCAGCCGGTGCCGCACCCAAGTTTTCCGGGGGATCGCCCCCGGCATAGGACTAAATACCAGGGAAAACTGAAGGAGGTCGATGTCCGCCGTTTCATTGGTGAAGGGCCGAAGGTGGGTCTGGTCGACTGCGCTCTTGATCTGCGCCTTGATGGTGCTGCCGGGAGCTTCTTTTGTCATGGGGGCGAGCGCCGCCCCGGTGCGAGGGGCCACGCCCATCGCAGCGTCGTCGGTGGCGGCATCGTCGGCGGGGGCGGCCTCCGCGGGTCTCCTGGGGTCGGCCCACACGCCCCAGGCGCCTTCCCTGCCGAAGATCTCCAACCCTTCCCTTCCTTCCATTGGTCAATTGAATCATGTTCGGGCGCCCTGGCTCCGTTCCCTTCTCCAGAACGGGCCCACGAAGGGTACCCCCCTCGCGTCGTATCCCAACCTGGCGCTCCTGGAACACCCTGCGGCTCCGGTGAACGGGGCCGTGAATCCCTTTTACGTGGCCCAGCCGGCCCCCATGGGGATCGCCGACTTCGGGCTCGGCTCCAATGGGCCGTATTCCTACAACACCTCCCACATCCTGGGGCAGGTGACCTTCAACACTCCTCCCAACGTGACATCCCCCGGATCGCAGGGGGTCATCGATCCCGGCGCGCCCCACCTGGGGTATGTGGGGTCGGTCTATGAGTTCGGGATCCAGCTGAACACGGTGGCCACGAACATCACGCTGCCGGGGACGAACAAGGGGGTGTTCTGGACGCAGAACGTGATCGACGTGAACGACACGTCGATCCACTTTGTGGACGACATCTTCAACCTGTCGGCGGGATCGGGCTTCTACATCCCGCCCGGGACCACGTTTGCGTCGGGATGCAACGGGTTCAACCTGACCCAGATGCTGTACACCTACGGTGGGGTGTATCAGTGCGTGGCGGGGACCATCCCCATCACGGGGGCGAACTATCCCCTCACCATCAGCCTCTACAACAACCTCTCCGTGAACGCGAAGAACCAGAGCGCGCTCTCGTTCGGCTACCGGATCGCGGGGGCGGGGGGGCTGCTGCGGACGGGGATCTCGGACGCGGTCACCTTCGTGAACCCCACGCCCAAGGTGGCGCCCACGGACACGCCGAACTTCGGGATCAACGGGTTCCAGACGTCGCCCATGGGGCTCTTCGAGGACGCGGAGATGGTGTTCGGGGGGCAGATCGGAGGGTCCAACGCGGTCTTCCGGTCGCTGAACGGGTCCCTGAACTTGGAGTATTCCAACTTGACGACGGGGGGATGGAAGTCGGTCCCCTCGGCGTACAACTTTGGGACGGACACGGGGGAGACGTCGACGGGGGTGGCGGGGTATTGGACGCCGTCCCACGTGGAGATGATCAACCAGGGTCCGTCGATGCTGTATGGATTGTGGAACGGAGTGCCGCATGTGTCGGTGGCGTCGGGGGACATCCAGTTCCAGGGAACCATCACGCCGGACTACGGGTTCGTGTTCGTGAGCAACGTGGCGCCCAACGCGCTCAGCACCAACATGAGCTGGGTGCCCACGAACGACCAGGGGGCGTTCAACACGTATCTCCCGCCCGCGGTGCCGCCGGGGACGCAGTATTACGTGCAGGCGTTTGCGCCGGAGGCGAAGGAGTACAACGGGACGCCGTTCTCCGCATCGCAGACCAGTTACAGCATTTCCCTGACGTCGGCGCCGGGGTCGTTGCGAGCGCCGCTGTACATGTTCTCGAACCAGCAGGCGGCGAGCCTGGCGAAGAACGTGACGGGGGCGTCGAAGCCGCCGTACACGTTCAGCAACCTGGTGGTGAACGGGAACATGACGTTCAACCACCTGAACGACTACGGGTTCCCCACGTTCGTGATCTTCATGGCGCAGGGGGTAACGGTGCCCCTTGTGGTGAACGACACGTATCAGGGGACGAGTTCGGGCCTGGGGAACCTGTACTATCTGGATTTCAACCTTTTGGCACCCCCGGGGCTCATTTTCCCGGCGCCGCAGATGTTCGGCCCTGCGCCCAACTACACGCAGCAGATCTCGATCTTTGACGGGGTCAGCCCGTTGGTGACCAACGAGACGTTGACGGGCTTCCGCACTCAAGGGGGCCTCGTGTTCCTGTGGCAGGACACGGGCGCGATGGTGACGGACACCGTGACCTCGCATGGGACGTTTGGGATCTACGTGGGGGACTCGGTGGGGACCATGGTGACCCAGGTAACGGCGGAGTATGGGGCCAACGGGGTGTCGGACGTGGGGTCGAAGGGGACCCAGGTCACGGATGTGACGGTGAATCCGGGTGCGGATGGGATCTATGCACTCTCCAGTGAAGGGGGGACCTATAGTTCCCTCACGGTGGAGAACGGATCGGTGGGGGTGTATGCGGGGGGCTATTTCGGGCTGATCCCGTACTATGCGATCCCCGGCTTCAACTCGACCACGGTCTCCACAGTGGATGTCTACTCAGGGAGCCTTGGCCTATTGACGGCCTACTCCAATGACACCACGATCACCACCCTCGACATGCCGGTTCCTGGCTCCGGTGCCTACGGGATGGAGGCCTTCCCGGGGACCAACTACACGTCGATCAGCTCGATGAAGGTGAACTCCGGCGGGGCCGGGGCATACTTGGTGGGAACCGACTATACCACGGTCACAGGCGTCACGGCGAATGGGAGCAGCGTGGGAATCTATGCCCCCTCCTTCGCCAACTATACCACGGTGACCAATGGGGTGGCCACGAATGGTTCCCTGGCGATCTATGGCGCCGGGGCGAATGGCAATGGGATGATGCAGGTCGTGGCGTCCAACATCCTGGCGAATTCCAGCCTGGGCATTTTCCTCTACGCCGCCACTACGGCTTCGGTCACCAACCTGACCGCGGAGAACGGATCTGACGGCATGGTGGTCCTCTTCGGCATGGACTTCACCGCGAGTACCGTCTCGGCATCTCAAGGGTCCCTTGGCGTCTATGCCCAGGATGGCGCGAATCTGGCTGTGTCGGGCCTGACGGCTACCCAATCGTCACTGGGGCTGGAGGTGTCTGCTTGGATAGGGGCCTCCGCCACCAACGTCGTGGCGGTCGGAACTGGAATCAATTCCCGATCCTTCGGTGTGGAGGCACTCAGTGGGGAGGATCTCACTCTCCGGAACGTCATGGCCTCCGATTGGGCGGGAGGTGCCATCCTTAGTGGGTGGACCAATTCCAGCCTGGTGCAGGGTTCCGCCGCGAACGCCTCGTTCGTGCTGGACGCGGCGGGCTCCACCAACTTCACCACGGTGAACACGGTGGCCACGAACCAATCCCTCGGGCCTATCGCCGATAGCGGCTCCACGATGGGCACCATCCAGAACGCGTCGGCGTCCCTGGATTCTGCGGCCGTACTTACCTACCAGTCTTCGCTGGATACGATCTCCAGCGTGTCCGCGAGCTCGGCCTCGACCGGAGTTCTGGTGGAGTATTCGAACCAGGTGGACGTATCCGGAGTCGCGGCCTCGGAGAGCGTGATGGCGCCACTCGTGCAGGTGGACACCCTGAACCCGTCCTTTACATGGAACCTCGGTGCGGTGAGCACCGAGTATTCCAGCCAGGTGTTCGTGAGCGGGGTCAGCGCCACCATGTATCCCTATGGTCTCTCGGATGTGGGATCGAACCTGCTGAACGTGAACGACCTGAATGCTTCGTCCGGAGTATACGGCGTGTATCTGTCGGGGACGTCGGACGGGATCTTCAACGGAGTGAGCGCGTACCAGGACGGGTTGGGGCTCATGATCTCCAACGGGTACACGAACGTGGTGACGGGAAGCGAGTTCCAGTCGGACATGAGCTACGGGGTCGCCATCATGTCGGGGGGCGGGAACTACGTGTACTACAACGACTTCGTGGGGGACAACGGGGCGGGGTCGACGTATTCGTCGGTGCACATCCAGGCATACAGCGCGCCGGGGAACTACTTCAACATGGGCCTCACGGGGAACTACTGGTCAGACTGGCACGTGTACACGCCGCAGGGCGTGCTGGCACCCTATCCCATCTCCAACGGGGTATGGGACTACTACCCGCTGGGGACCCCGCTGGGAACCACGACGGTGACGTTCACGGAGAGCGGGCTCCCGTCGGGGGCGAGCTGGTCGGTGACGTTGAACGGGAAGAGCCAGACGACGGTGGGGACGTCGATCACGTTCGCGGAGGCGCCGGGGACGTACAGCTTCACTCTCACGGGACCGGCGGGCTATGCGGTCACCCCCGCGAAGGGATCGGTGGTGGTGGGTCCGAGCCCCGTGACGCAGTCGGTGAACTTCAGCGAGGTCGCCTATGCGGTGACCTTTGCGGAGAAGGGACTGCCGTCGGGGACCAGCTGGTGGGTAACGATGGGAGGCATGACGGAAAGCACGACGGGGTCGGCGCTCACGTTCACGGTCCCGGGCGGGTCGTATGACTACACGGTGGGGTCGGTGACGGGCTACGCACCCAGCGTGGGGTCGGGGAACCTGACGGTGAGTGCGAACACCGTGGTGCCGCTGACGTTCGTGCCCTCGCCGCTCTACACGGTGACGTTCACGGAGAGCGGGCTCTCCTCGGGGACGGGCTGGTCGGTGACGTTCAACGGGGTGACCCGGAGCGGGAACGGGACGACGCTGACCTTCACGGTGGCGGCGGGAACGTACAGCTACTTTGTGGGAGCGGTGTCGGGCTACACGTCGTCGGTGGGGAGCGGGACCCTGGTGGTGAACGGGAACTCGACGGTGCCGGTGACGTTCACGGCCCCCTCGGGGCAGGCGCTGGTGACGACGTCGACGTTCAACGGCGACATCGCCATCGCTCTCGCGCTGGCAGCGGTGGGGATCGTGCTTGCGCTGGTGGCGCTGTTCCTGTATGCGCGGCGGCGCGGAGGGGGAGGCGGTCGGAGCGGCGGATCGGAGCCGAACTACTCGGAGGGCGGAGGGGAGAGCACTCCCTCAGGCCCCTCGTCATCCCCTCCACCGGGGGCCTGAAAGGAGAGCAAATCGGGCCAGGCGAGCGGAACCCATTCCCCCCCGCGAGGGGGGATAGAAGGGGCCCCCGCGCAGAGGAGCGCGGAGGCCCAAATTGAAGCCGGGTTCACCGGGGATTGCCGGGGCCTTCAGGTCCAGCGATGGGTCTCCACACTGGAACGGGACTGCCGTCCGGGACTGGTTCCCGTTCCCGGACCACGGACCGTATTGTGGATCGTGGAAATCTTTGAGCATCGCCACAATGCCGCTGCGTTTGTGACCCGGTGGGAGAAGTGCTCCCTCACCCCGGTGAGGTAGTACCTGAGTAGCCTTCCCTTCGCTCTCTTCTGAGCGTCATGGATTGTCCTCGATCAGCTTCTCGGCCCACTGGACCACGCGTTCCGCGATGGACACAGCATTCCGATGATCTTCCTCGGTCACCTCTTCTTCATCCTCTGGGAGCGGAGGGCGCATCTCGATGGCATAATCCGTGAGGTCCTTTGCCACCATGAGCGATGGTGGAGCCGGATGTCCGGAAACCTCCAGCAAGTGGAAGAGCGTTTCCAATGAATGGGTCTTGGGGAAGTCAATCTTGAACCGTACCAACACTGCCTTCGTGGCCTTCTCCACCGCCTGCTGAGCATCGAAGCACAGGTCTTCCCACACGGCATCTGAGGGCTTTCCTTGTCGGGCGAGAGCCAGATTGCTTCGGGCTCTCCGCAACCACGCCCTAGCCGCGCGTCGGGCTTCATCCTCAAACGGCATAGATCACTTTTCCCGTCTGCAGCGCCGGGCGCAGAATGTAGCCGATTACGTGACCGTACTTCTGCACGTCGGCGGTCGTGACCACGATCACGTCCTTCGGTAGGAGTGGTTCCACCCCTTCCAGGGCTCTCCGGATCAGTCGGGCGGTCTCTCGACGTTTCAAACCCGATCCGATCACAAGCAGGTCAAGGTCGCTTTCCGACCCCATGGTCCCGGACGCCCCGGAGCCGAAGAGGTTGATCTTCTCCGGATGGGTCACCGCCAGTATTCGATTCACAACCTCCTTCAAGAACTCCACGGATGGAGCCCCGTTCACAATGGCCTGCATCGTATCCCTTGCCACTTCCTGTCCCTCATGGAATGAGGAGATAGGAAGAGCCAGTCCCACGGGATTCACAAGGCGGCGGAACGGCAAAGTCCACCTCTTCCGAGGTGGCTGGATTGATTTCATTCCGAGGGGGAGGGAGGAGGCAGCGAGTGCGAGCCGAACCCCGTCGGCGATGAACGCGAGGCAGCCTCTCCCGGAGGTGGATGGAGGGATGGCCTGAATGAGGCGTTGCGTGATTGGCACGTGCAACCCTCCAGGGCAAATCTGTCGAGCTCCGAAGACGGGCACTTCGAGGGGCGCTCCCGACATGGGAGAAGGCCCACGCACATGGGCTCGGGCCGGGAGCACCTCGACATGCTCCGTGAACCCCATGGGAGGATACCGAAGGCGACGGACTCAACGGCAACCCCCAGGATCCGAACCCCACGACTTCCACCGGGGGAGGATGTCAAGATACAAGGAGCACACACGGACGGACGCGTCTCTCCCATGAACCGAGGCCGCCCAGATCATGGGATCCAACTGGTCACCACGCACTCCCTGGGTGAAGGAACAGGGTGGAAGGCCAGGCGTCCGGGGAGAAGGGGAGGCGAGTTGGTGCGTATGCTCCGCGACGGACCGGTCGACCATGACCGGGGAAGAGATGAGCGGCTCACTCCCGGAAAGATCTGGTGGCTTCGTTGGGGTATCGCTCCTTGTGACCCACACCATGGCAACGTTCCCACGGACCCAGCCCGATCTTCCGCTCCCAAAACCTCCTGTCCGCTCTCAAGAGACCTGAACGCTCACACGGCCTGCTCGGTTTCGTCCCGGGATCCATCCTTGCCGAACCTCTCGGATCGGTCGATGGGGTTTCAAATCCATTGTGCGACAGGACAGGGGGAAGACCGGATGCGTCCGCGTTGGTGCTGCAGAAACGCTGGAGATGTGGATCTCCCCCCAATCCTCGGCGCTGAGGAACCATGGTGGGATCTCAGGGGTCGATCCGGGATGGAGGGGCATCTCCTTCCCCAACGAGGCCTCCAGACCCGTTGAACGCTCGTTGTCGGCAATCCTCCTCCCATTGCTGGGCGAGATCCGGGGTCCGATGGCGTAGACTCGCAGCCGGTCCCTCCCTGGCCGGAAGATGGTTTCGCCATCTCTTCAAGAGATTCGGGAGTGGAAGATGATGAACCCCCTGCACCCATCGCCCCGGCGTGGGGTTCCGGTCCAAAGAGGTACACAGTCTTGGGTAGTCAAGGTGAAGGGATGTGTGTCCCAACCACCGGGAAACCGATTGCTGAACCTGATGTGCCAGTGACGTGGTCCCTTGCCCTCTCTCGCGATCCGCTCCTTCCTCGTATCGTTGGAACCTGCTGGGGGGGTTGCTACTCCTCGCGGGAAGAGTTGTCCCGATGCTCCCCCCCAGGATGCTGGTCCCCCGGGGCCCAGGGCTCCCCGCCGATCTGCGCCGCGGCTCCCCCCGGGTGGAGCAGGGTCGATGGAGGAAGTGGATGCAGGGTGCCTGCCCCACCCACGAAGGGAGCCTGGGCTACGCGGAGACGTCTCCCGCCGCGAGGGAACTCACTCAGGGGGATCCCGTGGTATAGGACCAGGTGTACCAGGATTGGTCATTCCCTCCACCGATCATGGGGTTCGTGTTGATCCCGGCCGGGTTGATCCAGTTCGCATAATCGTAGACCAGGTTGGACTGGCCCGTGTAGAGGTACAGGGTCAGCTGGTTCGCGATCTTCTCGGCTATGTTGTAGAGGAGGACCCGTTCCGAGGCCGAGCAGGAGGGGAGCTGGCACGACGCGGCCTCTTCGAGGTATCCCACCATGACGTTGTAGGCCCATCCCTGGCAGGAGTAGGTCACGGTGGGGTCGGAGCGGGGGCCTGCACAGACCTGGTTGAACTGGGGTTCCGCGGTGCCGTTGGAGATGGCCTGCTGGAGTGCATCCCCCTCCGTGAAGGTGGAGTTCTGGAAGTACATGGGGGTGACGTAATCGGTGGGGTCGGGATAGTCCGGGACCCAGAACGCATCATACATGGGCATCGGGTTCTGCCCCGCGAACACGAACGCGTTCACCACGAGGCTGGAGAGTGGGATGTCCACGGGAATGATGTTCACCGCCCCATTGCTGATCTTGGCGACGGAGGCCACGAAGAGGCTGTTCTCCGCGTCGAGGGCCGGCAGTCCCGCCTGGCTCATCAGCGGGAACGTGCAGGGAGTCGTGGGGGTGCATGCGTTCTTCGCGATGGCGTACGCCCCGCTCTCGTTCTGGACCTGGGCCCACCAGTACCCGGCGCTTCCCACCACGCTGGGGTTATCCACCGGGTTCCCCGCGGGCCAGCTGATGTTCGTGGGGTAGAAGTTCCCCATGAAATCCGGGATGGCCCCCCCGCTCTGGAAGCCGTACTGGATCCCGTCCACGGTGTCGATGGTGCTCTCGATGGTCCCGTAGGGCATGGCCGCGGCCAGGAAGTGACGGAAATTGTAGTCGGCGAGCAGGTTCGAGGGTGCGGTGACCTTCTCGCTGATGTAGCCCTGGGCCC
>JAJZYH010000014.1 GCA_021798195.1 Thermoplasmata archaeon | reverse complement strand
GGTGATCCAGGAGGCGGTGCGGGCGGTCCGCCGCGTCTCGCCCCGCACCCGGGTCCTCTGCGGAGCAGGCATCCAGGACGAGCGCGACGTGCGGCGGGCGCTGGAGCTCGGGTCCGACGGCGTGCTCGTGGCCAGTTCCGTGGCCCTCGCCGCGGACCCGGCGGGTGTGGCCCGGACCCTCCTCCGGGGATTCCGGAGACCCCCGGGGCGTGGGGGTCGGGCGATCCCCTAGCGGATCCTCTCCAGGGAGAAGCTCCCCAGGGTGAGCCCTCTCTGGGTGAAGCGATACTCCACCCACGTCCGGGTCGGGATGTCTCCCAGCCCCACCACGGAGAGGAAGTTCTTCCCTCCCTCGGCCTTGAACAGGAGGCTTCCGTCCATCCGGGTCTGGATGGCTTCCAGTTGCTGCTCGCCGTGGACCCCCTGGTCCACGGAATAGGCGCCCACCACGTCCTTCACCTTGAGTATCCCCACGAGGTTCTGCAGGAAAGCGAACGCGGGCCGATCTTCCTTCTGGGTCAACGAGGCGGAGAGGGAGAGGTAGGCGACCCGAACGGGCGTTCCCCGGGGCTCCAGTTCCCGGATCAACCGGCTCACCCCCTGCAGGATGCCGGTGTAATCCCCGGGGCCTTCCACGGTGATCCCCCGGAGGCTCCGCGTCTCCGCAGGGAGGGCCGTAAGGTCGCGGGTGGACGCGTCGATCCAGCGCAGGAGACCGGCCTGCTCGTACTCCACGAGGGAGGGCAGGATGACGCCCATCTCCTGGGCCACCTCCCGGGGAGCCCGGGACGCGGCGATGACCAGTGCGGGCTGCCCCTTCCGGAGCCCTTCCGCCACGAACCCGTAGAGGAGGATCTCCTTGCCGGTGAACGCCGGACCCACGAGAGCGAGGTGGGAGCGGGGGGGGAGCCCTCCCTGGAGCAGCTCATCGAGCCTTTGGGTCCCGGTGGGCACACGATCCCGGGAGGGAGCCGGGGGAGCAGGGAGTAGCGGGCTCCCGAGGGGGCGGGACGGTGAAGGGGGTCCCCCCCGGCTGGACCCAGGGGAACTGGGGACCGTGGTGGCAGTTCCCGAGGAAGCCGCCGGCGAAGAGGGGATCCGCGACGTGGAGGCCCCTCCGGGGGACTCCCGGGCCTCCCGGAGCCGGAGGGCCGCCTCCCTCCCTTCCAGGAGGGCTCTTCGCGATTCCAGTTCCGCCTCCCGGCGCCGGAGCGATTCCCACAGAGATCGGACCTCGCCCTCCCGGGCGGCGATCCGGGACTCCCGCTGGGACAGCGTCTCTTCGCGCGCCTTGAGTTCGCTCACCCGGAGCGCCGCTTCCCCCTCAGTGGTTCTGAGCGTCCGGGTGAGATCGTAGTACTTGCGGATCTCGTCCTCGTGGCGCTGGGTGGCCGCCTTGAGGAGGTTGGTCTGCACTTCCACCTCCCGTTCCTTGGCGGCGAGGGACGCCTCCCGGGTAGACAATGCGGCCTGCCGTTCCGAAAGCGTAGCGGTCTCCTTCCGGAGGGCCGCACGGGCGTTCTCCAGCGCCTGGGTCTTCTCCCCCAGCGCCGTGCGGTCCTCGGCAAGGCGCTTCTCGGCCAGTTCCAGGTTGGCCTCCCGGCTGCCCAGGCTCTGCTCCCGGACCAGGAGGTTGGCCCGCATCGCGACGGGAACCTCGGAGACGGAGAGCTGGGCGCGCACCTCCGCTTCCTTCTGCATCGCCTGGCCGAGCCGGGTCTCTGCCTCCTCGAGCCGGCGTCGTGCCTCGGCGTCCGCGGCCTTGAGCTGCTCCCGGAGGCGGGCGATCTCCGCCGATCGGGCCTGGTTCTCCACCTCCGATTGGCGGACCGCCTGTTCCCGAGTGAGCAGTGTCTTCTCCCGTTCGGCCAGCTGCCGGAGGGATCCCTCGAGGTCCTTGAGCCGATCCACGAGGCGGGACTTCTCCAGGGTGAGGGACTCCGCCTGGGCTTCCACCGCAGCCTGTCGGGGGATGAGCTCCCGCTCCCGGGTGAGGAGCTCCGTTCCCCGGCCCCGGAGGTGGGCCTCGAGGGTGTCCAGCTCCCGACGCCGCTCCTCCAGGAGGCGGGACCGTTCCTGGAGGTCCGACTCCTGGGAGGCCACGTCGGACTCCCGTCGGAGGAGGGATTCCTCGCGGAAGTTGAGCGCTTCGGCGCGGTTGGAGAGATCGGCGGAGATCTGGAAGAGCTTCTCGTGCCCCCCCGCCACCACCTCCCGCTCCTGGGCCCGCGTGGCCGTGGCCATGAGGTGGAGGATGGCCCCCGCCGCAATGGTGAGGAACGCCTCCCCCGAGAAGGACACGGCGAGGACGAGGTCGAAGGAGATCCGTCCCAGGGCGAGATCGATGGGGAAGAAGAGGGCGACGGGAAGGGCCGCCAGCACGAGGCTCGCGATCTTCCGGGGGGCGCTTCCCCTCCAGGTGAGCCCCAAGCCCACCAGCGGGAGGGAGATGGCGGCCATGGCGAGGGGGTAGGTCCAGGGGAGGGACGCCTGGATGAGGTCCGGACCGAAATGGAGGAGGTGGAGGAGGTAGAGGGATGCCAGTGCCAGGGAGAGGGGGACGGAGGCCACCGTCACGGCGAAGTGGGGCTCGAAGGGCCAGAAGCCGTAGGGTTCCAGCTTCTCGAAGAAGAGCGCCACGGACAGGAAGGCCGCGGCGAACACGGGGACAAGCAAGGGGAGGGACTGCCGGAGCAGCACCTGCCCCTCGTTGAGGAGGCCCGTGGTCTCCAAGAGGAGGGAGAGGTAGGAATCCACGAAGAGCACGGCCCCCACGAGGAGACCCAGATAGAGGGCCTGGCGGCCCAGGCGCAACTGGAGGAGGGCCTCCTCCCGGGCCCGGGTCACGTCCCCGATGGTGGGTACGAAGGGGGATGCCCGTCGGGAGGGAGGAGGTCTCCCCCCCGCCCGGCCCGGGTCACTGGGTGTCGAGGAAGGGTTCTTGCGGGGTTCGCCGGACCGCCCGGCGCCCGTCGGAGGGGTCTTCTGCGGGATTGGACGACGGGCCATGGAACGGAAGCCCCCGTCGGGACAACGGGAGAATAGTTGCGACCTCCCGGCTCATTAATGTAGGGGTCGGTGAGGAACCCGGGGGCCAGGGGCCCGGGAGGGGAGGGATCCCCCCGGGGACCAGATCCGAGGGTGGTTCAGGACCGGTCGGAGAGACGGGAGGAGGACCGGACGGCGCCGCAAAGGTCCGCCTCCACCACGGGGGCCTTGAGGACGAAGTCGTTCCAACGGCCCTTCCCCAGATACTCCGCGATCCGGCGGGGTTCGGAGACGACCCCCACGCGGCCCACGAAACCGCTCCCGCGGCGTTCGTGGACCCAGGATCCTGTGGCGGCCACATCGGAGGGATGGATGAGCACCAGCGTCGCCTCCGGATGGGATAGCACCTGGGGATGGGCCTCCTCCAGGGTCGCCGCCAGCCCAACCACTGCGAGGCGGTTCCTCTCCAGGTAGGTCTTGAGAAGGGCGCGATCTGCTTCGCTTCCCCCCACGAGGATGGAGGGAGGGGTGTCCGCTGCGGTCATGGGTCGGAGAACCCGGACGCACGGAGGTTCATGAGAATTGGCCCCCCTGCGATCCGGGAGCCATGCTCCCGTCGGGCTCGGGAAGCGCGAGGATGCGTGGACAGTTGAGAGGGATTTCGGTCCCGGGTCTGGGGAGAGCTCGGGGGTCTCCTGCCGGGAGATGGACCTCGATGATGCTGTGCTCCAAGGGGGAGGTCCCTTTGGGAAGGAGTTCCACGATGAGGCGGGCCGTCGGGGAGCCCTGGCCCACGGCGCGGACCACTCCCCGCAGGTCCCCCGGACCACCGGGTTCGCCCGGTTCCATCTCTGCGGGAAGCGCGGCGTGCCATCCCTCCGGAGCCCGCCACACATTGTACCCCAGGAAGCTCGCCTCCCGGACGCTCCGGGGATGCCGAAAGACCTCGTCGGGGGACGCGCACCGGACCCAGGTCCCCCCGAAGAGGAGGGCCACGCGGTCTCCCATGAACAGACCCTCGTCCACGTCGTGGGTCACGTAGACCGCTGTGGTCTCGCTCTCCCGGAGCCAGATCTTGAGATCCCCCTGGAACCTCCGGCGGGATCCGGGGTCGATGGAGGAGAGCGGCTCGTCGAGGAGGAGCAGGCGTGGCTGGGGCGCCAGGGCCCGGGCCAGCGCGGCCCGCTGCTGCTCGCCGCCGGAAAGCTCTCCCGGCCGGCGCTGCGCGAGCCCCGCCAGTCGGAACCGATCCATGAGGTCGTTCACGCGTCGGGCGATCTGGGCGGGAGGGACCTTCCGGACCTCGAGCCCATAGGCGATGTTCTCGGCGAGGGTCATGTGGGGGAACAAGCTGGGCTCCTGGAACATCATGCCCACCTCCCTGCGGTGGGGGGGCAGTTCCTGGACGTCGGAGCCGCCCAGCCGGATGATGCCGCCCCGGGCCCTCTCGAGGCCGGCGAGGATCCGGAGCAGCGTGGTCTTCCCCGCCCCGTTGGGGCCCATGAGGGAAAGGATCCGGCCCCCCTCGAGGCGGAAGGAGAGAGGGCCCATGTGGAAGTCGCCCACGGAATATTCGAGCCCCTCCACCTCGAGGGGAGCCGGCGACTGCCGGGCCGCGTCAACGGGTTCCAGAGACCTCCCCTCCATGGACGAGGGCCCCGAAGGCGGCGAGGGTCACCAGCACAAGAAGGGCTCCCAGCGCCTCCGCGGCCGGGAAGAGGCGGTGGCCTTCCATTCCGTACATCATCACCACCAGGGTGGCATACTGGGGGATGTAGAGGAAGTTGGTGGCGGCGAACTCCCCGAAGCTCAGGGCGAGGGCGAAGAGCGCGGACGTGACCAGGGCGGGACGCGCCAGCGGGGCCACAACATCCCGCAGGACCCCCCAGGGGCCCGATCCCAGGGTCTTCGCCGCATCCAGGTAGGTCTGCGGCTGGCCCCGGAACGAGGAACCCACGGCCTGGAGCACGAAGGGGAGGGCCAGTGTCGCCTGGCTCGCCACGATGAGCGTCCAGAGCGTTCCGGGCGCCCCCAGGGTGGGTCCCCAGAACGTCCAGACGGCGAGGGCGAGGATGATGGGCGAGACCAAAAGGGGGAGGAAGCTCGCCCCCCGCAACCAGTCCCCTGCAGTGGATCTTCGGAGGGACGGCAACCCCAGGGGGATTGCGATTCCCACGGTGATGCCGGCTACGAGGAGCGCGTACAGGAAGGTGTTCCCCAGCGCGGCCCCCACGGAGATGCCCACCGCCCCGGTGGCCCGGGGAGAGAGCAGCACGGACCAATCGGAAAGGGACCAGGTTCCGGAGGTGCTCCGCACCGAGGCGAGGAGGATGGCGCCAAGGAGCCCCGTCTCCAGGAGGGCCAGGGCGAGCGTGGCCGCCGCCCCCGCCCGCCAGCCCCAGGTGCGCGCCCGGGGGGACGGGGGGACCGAGCCGCTCGCGTCCGTCCGGCTCCAGAGGAGCGCTCCGCGGGACAGGAAGGCATAGACGGCCACCGGGACTGCGAGGAACCCCAGGGTCCAGACCGCGAGGTCCGAGGCGAGAATGGGTCCCTGGAAGCCCACCAGTTTGTAAAGGGCATAGATCCAATCCTCCACCGTATACTGGGCTGGCCCTCCCAGGATGAGCGGTGCGGCGAAGCCCAGGAAGGAGAACAGGAAGGTGAGGAGTGCCCCCATGCCGGCGCCCCGGAGGGAGGGCCTGGCCCAGACGGTCCCGAAGATCCTGTGGGGGCGGGCTCCCAGGACCGCCGCCGCCTCTTCCATGTGCCGGGGGATCCCGCGCACCGAATTTGCGGTGAAGAGGGCCACGAGGGGGGTGTTGTAGAGCACGTTGACGAGAACGATCCCCGGCAGACCGCTCCCCAGGACCTGGAGAGGGGGGAGCGGCACTCCGAGCCACCCCTGGGCTCCGAAGAGCTCCTCCACGCCCAGCACCATGACGAGGCTCGGGAGCAGGAACGGCACCAGGAGGAGCGAAAGGAACGCGCGGCGCCCCGGGAACGCCCACCGGCCCACGAACAGGCCGGCTGGATATCCCCAGAGGACCGCGAAGAGCGAGCTCACGGTACCTTGCACCAGGGAGTTCCGGAAAGCTCCTCGGGCCACCTGGGCGCCCAGGGAGGGCCCCAGGAGCCCGGTCTCCAAGCCCGCAGGACCTCCGGCCGCGAGAAGGGAGGCGATCACGAGGACCGCCACGGGGAGGAGGACGAATAGCAGGAGGAAGGTCGCCGCGGGAGCCGCCGCCAGGATCGGCACCAGCCGGTCCCAGGGCCGCCTCTCGTGCATGGGGGGGATCCTATCCAGCACCGGAACTCCCCGATCCGGTCGCGGCCATGAGCTTCTGCCACTCCAGAAGGAGCCCGGTCAGCTCCTGGGAGATGGCGAGAGGGGTCGTCTTTCCGTTGAGCACCACGAGGTCCGAAGAGGCCGGATTCACGCGATAGACGGGTGGCACGGGAATGCTCCCGTTGGCAGGGTACTCCCACTCGTTGAGCGGCACGAGGGATTGCACCTGGGGACCCAGCATCCAATCGACGAACTTCTCGGCGAGGGTCAGGTTCTCCCCCGGAGCCCTCACGATGCCCACGCCATAGATGGTTTCCCAGGTGTACGCGCTCCCATTGTACCAGGCGAACGTGGTGTTCATGGAAAAGCCGGGAGGGTACGTGGCATAGTAGGCCGGGTCCGTGCTGTAGCTCACGAACATGGGATAGCAGCGGGGGACGCACGTGAGGTTCGCGTCGTTGCTGGGCCCGAACGCGCTGATCCCGTCGGTCCAGTCCGGGAAGGCGGTTCCCAGGTGAGGGCCGGCCCCCGACCAGAAGGTCGTCCAGTTCTGGTGCAGCACCTGAGTGTAGAACTCGTACTCCCAGAGCAGGAACTCCTTGCCCACGATGGATTGGGTGGGGTTCTCGTATGAGAAGTTGGAGGCCAGGGAGGAGTTCTGGACCAGCGCCTGGAAGAAATCGGAGCGGCCCAACTGGCCGGATGTGGAGTTGTTGAACGCGGTGAGGTAGTCCAGGCCCAGGTAGCCGAACTCGTAGGGTGTGGCGTAATGTTGGGGACTCAAGTCCTGGACCAGAGTGGCATTCACCTGGGACAGCGCCGGCGGGGCGTACGGGATGAGGAACCCTTCGGTTCCCAGGGCCTCGGTGGTCACCTCATCCACGCCGATCACGATGTCGGGGCGGGAACAGCTGGACGCCTGCGAGACCGCCGTGGCCACATCCTCCCCGGAGATGTTGTTCACCACCACGTGGCTCCCGGTCGCGTTGGCGAAGGCCCCGAAGACCGCGTCGCGGGCGGCTGCGGGATCCGATCCGGACCCCATGAAGCTGGGATAGACATCCACCACGAGGGTGTGGTCCGAGCTGGTGCCGGTTCCCGGGCATCTCCCCAACGTGAGCTCCACGTAGGTACCGTAGGCCGCCACGAGGAGGATCCCCGCGACGAGCACCGCGATCCAGGCGTTCCGACGCCGACGCACGCCGCGGAACATCCCGGACTTCTCAGTCGCCCCAGTCTCTAGCCATCCACCTGAAGGATTCAGGTCCGTCGCCGATTCCATTTCCCCCGCCCGTACTGGGGGAATATCAACACCGCTGGACCCATGGCATTCCCTTCGCCGGCATTACCCGGTGCAGGTTCAAGGGGTCGACAGGTGGTTCCTGCCCTCTCAGCAAGGTTCGCTCCCCCAGCGGCGGGGAAGATGGCGGGTGAGCATAAAAGGAAATCGAACGGCGATACGGCGGAAAGGGAGAGGTCAACAGGGGGCCGCCCCGGAACTCCCCTCCGAGGAGATCCATCGCCCGATCTCATCCGGCCCGGGGGGTCCCACAAGGACCCCTCCTCTCCGGACCCTGGGTCTCCCCGCGGAGCGTCGCCTCACCCATCCCACGGAAAACGTCCTGCGGCCGAGGCGGGACATCCACCGCGTCAGGATCGGGACCCGGGAGGGGTGGACGCAGACCAGGAGCACGCCCTGGGATGAGGCGGTGAGGGGATCCAAATGGAACCTGCCCAGGACCCTTTCCACGTCCGGCTCCACGGGGAGCGATGCAAGGTCCAGCTCCACGTCGGAGCGGGACGCCTCGGCGATGTCCCAGACGGCGCCGAGCACCCCTCCCTCCGACGCATCGTGCATGGCGGAGACCCCTGAGGGACCCAGCCCGACCTTCGCGGATGCCAGGGCGGTGGGGAGCACCGTGAGTTCCCGCGTCCTTTGCCGGAGGCGCGTACGTCTTCCCGCGCCGAGGCAGCTCTTCACCGCGTCCGCCTGGTGGATGGCGAGGAGCCAGGCGGCCTCGAGGCCCACGGGCCCCACCCCCAGGATCCGGTGACCCGGTTTCGCCATCCGTGTGGTGACGAAGCCTCCGGGCGGCGCCACGGAGAGGACCGTTCCGGACCCCACCATGGGAAACCAACAGTGAGCATAGCGGCCCGTGTGGCCGCCCAGGAGCGTCGTCCGGGAGGCATGAGCGGCCCGCCGGAACCCCCGCACGATGGCCTGGATGGTGTTCGCGCTCGTCCCGGGCGGGAGATTGAGATCCAGCAGCAGGAACTGAGGGGGGACCCCGGACGTGGCCATGTCTCCCGCCAGGGAATGGAAGGAGAACCAGGTGGCTTCCCCCCATTCCACTTCCGGCATGACGTAGAGGGGATCCACCGTGGCAAGGAGGGTCCCGCCCCGGATCCGGACACCCCCCACATCCACGCCGACCCCGGGGGGCTGGTCCATGGGGACGGGCGCACGAGCCCGGATCTCCCGCAAGAGACGGGTCAGGAGCCAGCGATCCACCTTTCCCGTGCTTCCCGACCGAGATGCCCCTCTGGGAGGAGGGCCCGTGGGGTCCCCCTTCATGTGCGATGCCCTCCCCGGGAGGGCCCGTCGGATGTCCCGCCCGATGCGCGGGAGATCGCCGTCAAAAGGTACGGCCCCCGGGAGCGCGACGAACCGGGATCCCTTCCCGCGGTCTCCTCCAAAGCGAGCATCCGCTGGAACAGGACCGGATCCCTCCCCACTTCGTTCACCAGGTCCGGGAGAGATCCGGTGAGCGGAGCCACCCATCTGGGCGCGGTCACCTGGAGTCCCAGCTGGAGAAATCTTCGCCGGAGCTCCGTGGCGGGAAAATGGTGGGGGGAACGCCCGTTCGCGGAGGGGGAAGGCGCCTCCGTCCACCCCTCGCAGAGGAGGCGCTTCATGGACCCTTCCAGCGTGGGAAGGGAAAGCGCTTCCCGAAGGCGGCTCGGAGAGGGGGGGCTCACCCACCGGGGTCCCGCAACGGCCCCGTCGACGGCCTCCACCACCAGGAGACCCCCCGGGGCGAGGACGCGGGTCATCTCCCCCAGGACCCAATCCAGTTCTTCCTCGACGAATCCCACGAGGTTCCCCAACGCCACGGCCGCGCCGACGCGGCCCGACCGGACGGGCAGGCGGGCGGCGTCGGCAACGATGGCGTGCACCACGGCGGGGGAGCCGGGGGCGATCCTCCGACGTGCCTCCCCCAGCATCTTGGGAGAGAGGTCCACGAGCAACAGGGTCCGGGTTTGTTCTCCGAGCACGCCGGTGAACCGGCCCGGGCCCGGCCCCAGCTCCAGGAAGGTCCGGTTCACGAGGGGCGTAGCCGTGATGGCCTCCCGGAGATACTTCGCCCGGAGAGCGAACAACAACCGGCGATAGGGGTTCCCCTGGAGCCGTTCCCATTCCCGACGGACCTCCCGACGTCCGGCTCGGCGCATCCGGGCCCGAGTCTCCCCGGGGAACATGGAGAGCCTTCATTCCGCGCGGCGGATAAATCCCCGGAAAGGCCCGGAGCGACGCGCCGGATGGGATTCGAACCCACGACCGGTCGGTTAGGAACCGACTGCTCTATCCAAGCTAAGCCACCGGCGCATCGAGGGGCCGTCGAGTCACCGGGAAGCCCCCCATTACATTTGCCTTGGGGGCAGCGGGAACCTCGGGGGACCGGATGCGGGGATGAAGCCCGCCCCAAGGGCCCTTGCGGACGTGGCCCCGGGATGCTCCTCCTTCCGGGAACCGGGAGCGAGTCACCATATAGGTATGCCTCCCATTCCCCACCATGAACCCTTCGGACACCCCGGACGTAACCCCCCGGGCGCGCTCCATCCGGGAGGTGTTCGAGAGCCGCCCGACCCTGGAAGGGGCCGGCGTGCATCTCAAGCGAGCCTTCGGGCATGCGGAGGTCCCGCGCCTGGACCCTTTCCTCCTCCTGGACGATTTCCGATCCGAGAACCCCGCCGAGTTCGTGGCGGGATTCCCCTGGCATCCCCACCGGGGCATCGAGACCGTGACCTACATGCTCGACGGGCGCGTGGATCACGGAGACAGCCTGGGTCACCACGGGGTCGTGGGTTCGGGGGACGTCCAGTGGATGACCGCGGGACGGGGGATCATCCACCAGGAGATGCCGAAGCTGGGGAGCAACCGCAAGATGGGAGGCTTCCAGCTCTGGGTGAACCTCCCGGCCGGCCGCAAGATGGCGCCCCCCCGGTACCAGGAGGTCCGCGACGGCACGATCCCGCGCGTGGAGCCCGCCCGGGGCCTTGTCATGAAGGTGGTGAGCGGCAACGTCTACGGGGTCCAGGGGCCTGTGCGGGACATCGCCGTGGATCCCCAGTATCTGGATGTCCGCGCCGCGCCGCACACGGACTTCCTCCATCGTGTCCCGCCCGACCATACGGTCTTCGCGTACGTCTACGAGGGCGCAGGGAGCCTGGATGAGGAGGGTCGGGATCGGATCGAGGGGGAGAACCTCGTGATCTTCGGCCCCGGGGACCGCATCCGGATCCGCACGGGGGATTCGCCCCTTCACTTTCTCCTCGTCTCGGGGAAACCGCTCCGGGAGCCCGTGGCCTGGTGGGGACCCATCGTCATGAACCATCGCCACGAACTGGAGGAGGCCGTGGAAGCCTACCAGAACGGCACCTTCCTCGACCCGGCCCCGGCGGCCCACGGATCCGCCCCGGACCCCCGGAATCCCTGACAGGTTGGGACCCGGGGCCGCACGTCCTCTCCTTTCCCCTTCCAGGGTGTCCGGAGAGAACTGCCCCCGTACCCCCGGTGGTCTTCTCCCCGGGAAGGAAGACTATTGTAGGCCGAAGCCGATTCCATTCCGGTCTTGGGGATCCACGATCCCGGGACGGCGCTCGGAGCCCATGCCACACAAGATACGGGAACGGAATCCTCCGTCCGACCGGATGCGCGGGGCGGGGAGGCGACCGGGGTGACGGCAACGTCGGGCGTGTCGACCGCACCCGGTATCAGCCCCGCCTCCCGGAACGTCCTGGTCCTGGACATCTCGAAGAGCATGCTGGCCCCGCTCCCGGACACGGAAGACCCCTTCGCCAACCGCCGCAAGATCGACGTGGCACGGACGGCCACCTTCCGGGTGCTGGATTCGGTCATGGCCCAGCGATCCCGCTTCGGGCTCGTGGTTTTCAATTCCACCGCGCGGGTCCTGGTGCCGTTGACCGAGATCAACGGAGAGAGCCGCCCCATGGTGGACAACATGGTGAGCCTCCTGAATCCGGCAGGCCGTTCGGCCATCTGGGATGCCGTGGCCCTGGGGGCGGACCTCCTGAGGACGGAGGGAGGGCGTGTCGTGGGCAACCTGGTCCTCGTCACCGACGGCTGGGACAACATGTCCCAGTGGTACACGATCCCCGAGCTCGAGACCGTCCCCAACGGGGCACCGGGGGGGACCGGTCGCGGACGCGCCAACCTCATGGAACACCTCCTCCCCCCCGGGAGCCACCTCACGTTCCACGTCATCGGGATCGGGAGCGGGGAAGACCGGGACAAGGGGGTGGACAGCGCTCGGATGCAGGCGTTCCTGGACCGCTTCCGGGTCCGCGCCCAGGGGGTGGCGAACCTTTCCGTGGCCCGCTACCAGGAAGTGACCAATTCCGCCGAGCTCTTTGCGGAGATGGTGAACGCCTTCGTGGATGTCCCCTTCGAGGGCTCGGAAGAGATCGGGGCCCTCCGCCCCGAGGAGGTGGCGCAGCACGCGGCCCTCGCCGCCCGGGCCCTCCGGGAGGTGGACGGACACGACCTGGTGCACCATCTGGGGACCCACCGGACCTCCTCGGAACCGGCCTCCCCTCTCGCCTCCCCGGTGATCATCGACCTCATCTCCTCCGAGGACACCCAGGCGCCCTCCGGTCACCTGGCGGAAAAGTACGGGCCGGTGGGCGAGATCGCCGAAGCGTTCCTCGCCAAGGACTGGAACCGGGTGCAGGCCCTCCTTTACCAGCGGGGTGCCCGCCTGCCCCCGGTGACGCGGTTCTACTGGCACGCCCGGGTCCAGTTCGCCCTGAACAACGTGCCCGAGGCGGAAAGGTTCCTCGCCCAGGCCTGGGCCGAAGCCGAGAAGCTCCCGGAGCCGGAGCGACGGCGGATCGTCCGGAGGCTGGGGATCCTCCAGGCCAAGGTCCGGGAGGACAGGGCCACGGCGACCCTCGTCCAGTTCTTCGAGGCGGCCGACGTGGAGGCGCGCCGGCTGGCTCCCAACCTCGGGGGGATGCTCGAGACCATGTTCGACCGTCTCCTGGAGCTGCGCCGCACGTACCAGGGCATCCAGCGAGGCCGGGCGGCGGACCACGAGAAGCTGGTGGAGGACATCTTCGGCCTCCTGCAGGACTGCCGCCTCGCCAACACGGGCCGGCATCCGGCCATCGACGGATTCCTGGATTTCGTGGAGATCGCCCTCTCGGAGATGCGATAGGCATCCTTTTCAAGAGCAGGGAACGGTCCGGGGGAGGGAAGGCGCAAGGGAACATGACGCGGCAGGATGGAACCCGACCGACGCAGGGAACTTCTCACGGGCGCCGGGGGCCCCGGGGAGCGCCCCGACCCGCGGCGCCACCCCGCGCTCCGCCCTCTCCTTCCCCTCCCGTCACGGGGGCTCCCCCGACCCCGCCGGCCCCCGCACCCAGCCCATCCCCAACGGTGACCAAGATCGCCGTGGTGGGCATCCCCTCCTCCGGCAAGACCACCTATTTCCGCTACCTTTCGGGCCACTTCGGGCTGAACCTCCCCGTGATCTACATCCCGCACCGGCCGCAGGGGGATCCCATTCCCCTCTTCGGGGACCTGACCCACGAGGTGGTCCTGGAGGAGACCACCTATGAGACCACCGACCCGTCGAACCCCACGGCCCCCATGGAGGCCACGACGCGGCACTACGTGAACCGCCCCATGCAGGACCCCAACCGGCTCTTCGTGGAGCTCGCCGCGGGCCGGGAGGAGCAAGGGGTCCTCACCAAGTACCCCCTGCCCACCAAGTACAACCAGTTCGTGGAGATGGCGCTGCGTTTCCGCTATGGGTCCTCCGACGACTATTCCCGGACCCGGCCCATGGAGCTACGGACGGTGGATGAGGCGGGCGGCATCATCTCGGATTACTTCACCTACGATCGTCTCTGGATCCACGGTCCCCTCGAAGAGATCTCCCGGGAGAAGTGCCAGGTCATCCCCCGGTTCGACAGCTGGAAGCCGGAGCGGCAGGAGATGTGGCGGCGCGGCCTCACCCTCATGGGCCGCTTCGTCACCGACGCCCAGGGGATCATCCTCCTCCTCACCCCCCAGCTCACCTCCCTCCGGGACAGCGCCCAGCAGGTGAACCTTGCCCGGGGGGTCTTCCGCTATTGCCGCATGCGGAAGATCCCCCTCGTGGTGGCCATTTCCAAGGCCGACCTCCTCAAGGAGTTCTACCTCGAGGTGGAGCAGGTCCTCACCAGCCGGGGGTACCAGAGCAACTTTGACATGGAGGGGTTCCTCACCCGGCAGGACGGCACCGGCCTCGGGAGCATCCTCCTGGCTCGAGAGGGCCTCGACTTCCACATCACCCAGGACACGTTCCTCATGGCCTCGGCCATCGCCACCGGAGAGGGGCGGCCCCTCCTCTATGGGGACGCCGGTGCCGAGTCCGACGAAGGGACCGGATTGACCGCGGGGATCCCGGTCATGGTGAACACCACCCTCCCCCTGTCCCGGATCTGCCAGAGGATCCTCGCGGGGGCATCTCCTTCGGGAGTCACCTGACATGAGCCGGGGGAACGCAGCGGAGGCCCCCCCGACCTCCCAGGCTCCCGGGGGGTCCCCGGGGGAGGGGGAGACGAACCCCCTGGTGGCGGTGGTCTGGTCGAGGCAGGTGGACAACGAGGCCGAGAGCCCCGGCTACACCACCCTGCCCGGCGACTTTCCCGGACGCCGGGAAACCCTGGAGCAGGTCCGCTTCGTGGGGAACCTGGCCATCAATGCGAGCGACACCCAGGACTACTGGGACCCCGATCCGGCGTCGAAGCTCGCCTTCTACAACAACCTCTTCCTCTATCCGGGGTACTCCGGGCGCTACCTCTGCCTGGGACGGATGTTCCTCTCCACAGAGGACCGTCCCCGCCTGGGGATGAAGACCCTGGTCCTCACGGCCTCGGAGATCCTGCGACGCGGAGGGGCCGGCGGGGCGATCCGCCGGTGGTATCTCTCCATGGGGAACCTTCCCCGAGGTTCCCTCAACGCAACCCCCGAACCGCGCCTCATGGAGATCCTCTCCCAGGCCTTCGGGTTCCCCGGGGATCCCATCCCCTCCCCCCGGCTCCTCCTGGTCTCCAGCAACTGGAACGAGACGCTGGAGAGCCTCCTCACTCTCCTGGAGCGGATCCCCTCCTCGATGGTCGCCCTCGCGGGGATCTTCGCCATCCCGTACT
This sequence comes from Thermoplasmata archaeon, assembly GCA_021798195.1. Classification (GTDB taxonomy): domain Archaea; phylum Thermoplasmatota; class Thermoplasmata; order Lutacidiplasmatales; family UBA184; genus JAJZYH01. Next base: position 27,318 of record JAJZYH010000014.1, on the reverse strand, counting down.
ACCTGTCCGTGGCCCAGGTGAACCTCAACGATTTTACGGGGAGGTTTCCCCTCACCCTGGGAGTCCTCCGGGTCCCTCCGGCGGAGTCCATGGGAGAGCGGCACCAGAAGAGGGTCGCCAGCTGGACGGCGGCGGGCCTTCGGGTCCTGGACCTCACCCCCGGTTCCCGGGCCCTCACGGCGCCCTCGCACCCGGACGTGCCCGTCTCCTGGTGGGTCTCCGAGGACCCCCCGCTGGAGACGATCCAGGCCCTGCGCCAGGAGATCGACGAGACGGAGATCCCCCGATACCTCGAGAGTTCGTCGGACCCCGAGTTCCGGCGCGGGCCGGTCCGCAGGGGCGAACTGGCCCGGATCTTCCGGACCTCCGAGGAACGGGCGCGCGTCCTCCAGGGGAAATCCCCTTCGGGAGGGGGGCCGGAGCCCGAATTCGCGCGGTCCCCGAACCCGCGACCCGTCCATGTTCCCCCGCCGCCGGACGACTCCGGGACGCCCGTGCCCATCCCGGCCTTGGGGACGGAGCCCGGGCCCGGCCCCGTGGAGGTCCCCGAAGCCCTGGAACTTCCCCGGGAGCTCCTGGGGCGGCTCGACGAGGAGATCCACCGGCGCATCGAGGAGGTGTTCTCCGAGAGACTTTCCGGGACCCCTCCCACGGACCTCGCCCCCCCGACCCGTCAAGCGGTGGTGGATCTCGTGGGGGACGAACTGGGACGCCGCCTCGATTCCATCCCCACGACCCCGGCCCTCCGCGCCGAGGTCCGGGCCTCGGTGGAGGAGATCTTCCGGGACCGGGTGGAGAAGACACTGGCGGCGGAGCGGGCGTACCTGCGGGAGCGCCTGGAGGCGCTGCTCCAGGAGGTCCAGGCGTACCGGGGGGACACCGAGGCGATGGATCGGGCGGTGCGCGACGAGGTCCGGATGGTCGACGAGAAGGTCCAGCTCCTCACCGAGAAGGTGATCCCCATCCTGAAGCGGACCTGGGTCCGGATCGGGGAGATCCAGCAGGGCGCCGCCGGGCGGGAGTCACCGGCCTCGGATGCCAAACTCCGCAAGCTCCGGGAGGAGCTCTGGGGCGAGATGAAACGCCTGGAGCTCGACATCGCGGACCGGACCAAGGCGATCCTGGACCGGGTGGAAGGGAACCTGCAGAGCCAGGGGCGGATCTGGCTCGCCCTGGTGAGCCACCTGTCCCAGCTCACCGAGGAGCGGCAGGAGCTCCTCCGCCAGGTGGGCGCCGAGCGCTCCGTCTGGTCGGACGAGAATCCTCCCCCGGGCCGCACTCGGAGGTGAGAGGCGCATGGACGAGTTCCCGGCCCACAAGCATTGCCCCGTCTGCGGCCGACCCATCGGGATGGAGGACCGGACCTGCGGCCCGGTCTGCGCCGAGAAGCGGGCGAGGGCCATGCGCTCCCGGACCCTCTACACCTACCTCTTCCTGATCATGGGGATCGTCCTCATCGTGGTCATCCTCTTCGGTCCCCATGCCTGACCCCTCCCGTCCCCGAGGCATCCGACGGCTCCCCGTGGTGGTGCTGGGGGGCACCTTCGATGGCCTGCACGCGGGCCATCGGGCCCTCCTGGAGACCGCCTTCTTGCACGGCACCCGGGTGGGCATCGGGCTCACCACCGACGGATTGCTCCGCCGCTGGAGGTCCAAGCGGGGCCGGATCCGGCCCTTCGCCGAGCGCCGCCGGATGCTCGAGGAGTACCTGGGGAGGAGGTTCCCCCATCGCTCCTGGTGGGTGATCCCACTCACGGACCGGTGGGGCGCCATCTTCGAGCGGCGGACCCGGGGCCTGGTGGTGAGCGAGGAGACGGCTCCCGTGGCCCGGGCCGCGAACCGGGTCCGGAAGAGGCGGGGCCTTCCCCCGCTGCGGGTGATCGTCCTCAAGCGGATCCTCGCCGACGACCTCCTTCCCATCTCCTCCACGCGGATGCGCCAGGGTCTCGTGGATGCGCGGGGCCGGCGCCTGCGCCCCCTCGTGGTGGGGGTGGGGACGAAGAACCCCGTGAAGATCGCCGGGATCCGCCGCGCCTTCATCCAGCTCTTCCCCAACCTCTCCATCCGTCTCGTGCCCCATGACGTCCCCGGTCGGCGGGACCAACCCCGGGGCATGCGGGCCGGATACGAGGGAGCCCTGCGCCGGGCGCGCTTCGCCCTGGGCCGGGGCGACTACGGGGTGGGCGTGGAGTCCACACTGGCCCAGCCCCCCGGTTGCCCCGGGCCCCAGGACATCCATTGCGTGGTGATCCGGGACGCGGCGGGAGGCACCCTCCACTCGACCTCCCTGGGATTTCCCTATCCCGATGAGGTGGTCTCCGGCATGGTGCGGGGAACGACCGTGGAGGAGGCCCTCCGCGGACTGGGGGGACCCTCCCGATTGGGGCGTCGGCCGGGGGGGGCCCTGGGGTACCTCTCCGGTGGGGTCCTTTCGCGGGAGGAGGCCGTCCGGGAGGCCGTGGCGGCGGCCTTCGTGCCCCGGCTGGCCGCCCGGAACCGGCGGCTCCCCGCGACGCGGCGGGAGTAAGGGTTATTCCTCCCTGGCCCGTGGGGAGGGTCCGCCATGGAGACCTACCTGCGCGTGACCTTCTCCAGTGAAGGGGCGAGCCCGTCTTCCGTGGCGGACAAGCTGCATGAGCTCGGTTTCCGGCCCACGCAGGGGAACTACGATTTCCGGTACGACTGGAACCGCCCCATCCGCCTCCCCGATGCCATGATCCTGGCCGACGAGGTCACCCGCACGCTCCGCGGGCACCATGTGCTGTTCGAGCTGGAGACCGTCTGAGGGGGCGGCCGGGGGGATCCCCCGGGGCGACGCGTATTTGACCCGGGGCGCGTCCCGCCCCCGTCCAAGGGGGGTGAGGGACCCGTGAAGGTGGTGATCCCGGCGGCGGGACAGGGTACCCGCTTCCTGCCGGCCACCAAGAGCATGCCCAAGGAGATGCTCCCGGTCCTGGACCGTCCGGTCATCCAGTACGTGGTGGAGGAGGCCATCGCCTCCGGGGCCGACGACATCACCATCATCACGGGCCGGGGGAAGCGCGCGGTGGAGGACCACTTCGACCACAACCCTGACCTGGGCCCCGCGAACGATCTGCCGGCCCTCAAGGACCTGGAGCGGCTCGTGGAGGGGGCCACCCTCCACTTCGTCCGGCAGCGCGCTCCCCGGGGCCTCGCCGACGCCATCGGATGCGCGGCGCGCCACGTGGGGAACGAACCCTTCGGGGTCCTCCTGGGGGACACCATCAACCTCTGCGACCCACCGCTCCTGCGCCAGCTCCGGGAGCACCAGGAGCGCCTGGGCGGGGACGCCTCGGTCATCGCGGTGGAGACGGTCCCTCCGGAGAAGGTCTCGGACTACGGGATCGTGACGGGCCCGGAGGTCTCCCCCGGGGTGGTGGCCGTGGAGGACCTCGTGGAGAAGCCCTCCCCGGGGGAGGTGGAGAGCCGCCTGGGCATCACCGGCGCGTACTACCTCACTCCGGGGATCTTCTCGGCGATCCGGGACACGGCCCCGGGCCGCAACGGGGAGGTCCAGCTCACCGACGCGCTGCACCGGCTCATGGGGACGGAACGGATCTACGCCGTCACCTTCCGGGGGACGAGATATGACATCGGGGACCGCTTCCTCTGGCTGCGGACCAACATCGAGTTCGCCCTGAAGTCCCCGGACCTGGGGCCCCGGCTGCGCTTGTGGCTCCGGGAGGTGATGCGATGACCCGGGCCCTGGTCTCGGGAGCCGCGGGCTTCCTGGGTTCCCACCTTTCCGAGGCGCTCCTCCGGGCCGGGTGGGAGGTGATCGGCGTGGACGACCTCTCCACGGGACGCGCGGAGAACCTCGCCACGTTCCGTGAGGACCCGCGGTTCACGTTCCTGCGCCGGGACCTCACGGAGCCGGCGACGTTCCCGCCGGTGGACTTCGTGTTCCACCTGGCTTCGCCCGCCTCGCCGCCCCACTACCAGAGGCGCCCCATCGCGACCCTCTCGGTGAATTCCACGGGAACGGCCCAGCTCCTGGCGCACGCGCGGGAGAGCGGGGCCCGCTTCCTCCTGGCCTCCACGTCCGAGGTCTACGGGGACCCCGAGGTGCATCCCCAGCCCGAGTCCTACTGGGGGCACGTGAACCCCACCGGTCCCCGGTCGTGCTACGACGAGGGGAAGAGGTTCGCGGAGGCGCTCACCATGGCCTGGCACCGGGAGCGGGGTCTCGACGTCCGGATCGCCCGGATCTTCAACACGTACGGTCCCCGGATGCGGCCGGACGACGGGCGGGTGATGTCCAACTTCTTCCTCCAGGGGTGGAAGGGCCTCCCCCTCACCATCCATGGTACGGGTCTCCAGACCCGCTCCTTCTGCTACGTCGACGACCTGGTGCGGGGGCTCATGGCCCTCATGGAGGCAACCTCGGTGGACGGCCCGGTGAACCTGGGGAACCCGGACTTCGAGGTGACGGTCCTGGAGCTCGCCCAGCGGATCCGGGCCCTGACCGGGGGCCGCTCCAAGCTGGCGTTCGTGGAACGGCCCACCGACGACCCCGAGCGGCGCCGCCCGGACATCGCCCGGGCCCGGACCCTGCTGCACTGGGAACCCTCGACCCCGCTGGACGAGGGCCTGCGGGCCACTTCCGAATACTTCCGGGAACGAGCGGGCGGGGAGGTGACGTGACGCCCCGCGCCTCCCTCCCTTCCCGAATCCCACCGGCCCGCCGCGGGCCCGTTGGCCGGGGGCCGCGGGTCGGCGTGGTGGGGCTGGGGTACGTGGGCATCGCCACCGGGGTGGCCTTCGCCGCCCATGGTACCCGCGTGGTGGGGTACGACGTCCAGGGTGCGCGGAGGGATCAGGTGGCCCGGGGGGACTCTCCCATCTACGAGCCCGGACTGGACCGGTTGTTGCGCCGCGTGGTTCGGGCGAAGCGCCTCACCGTGGCGTCCCACGTGGCCGAGTTGGTGGGGGAGTCGGACCTCCTGTTCGTCTGCGTCCCCACGCCCAGCGCGCCCGATGGGTCCGTGGACCTCAGGTTCGTGGAGGAGGCCGTGGGCGACCTGGCGCTCGTCCTGCGGAAAGCGCCCGGGTGGAAGGCCGTGGTCGTGAAGAGCACGGTGGTCCCGGGGACCACGGAGGGGCTGGTCCGGGAGGTCCTGGTGCGGGAGAGCGGCCGGGAGATCGGCCCCCGTCTGGGGCTGGCCGCGAACCCGGAGTTCCTCGCCGAGGGGAGCCTCGTGGCCGACGCGCTCCATCCGTCCCGCGTGGTCATCGGCTGCTCCGACCGGAGGACGGCGCGCATGCTCCGGGCGGCCTACCGTGGTTTCCCGTCCCCCGTGGTGGAGCTTTCCCCCACCGCCGCGGAACTCGTGAAGTACGCGTCGAACGCATTCCTGGCCTCCCGCATCTCCTTCGCCAACGAGATGGCGGCTCTCTGCGAGGCGACGGGCACCGATGTGGATGCGGTGATGCAGGCCGTGGGGATGGACCCCCGTCTGGGTCCCCGGTTCCTCCGGGCCGGTCCCGGGTTCGGGGGAAGCTGCTTCACCAAGGACCTCCGGGCGCTCCTCGCGGCGGCGGGAGCCCGGGGGGTGGAGCTCCCCCTCAGCGAGGCCGCCCTCACGGTGAACGAGCGGCAGCCCCGCCACGTGGCGGAGCTGGCAGAGCGCCTGCTGGGGGACCTTGCCGGGAAGGAGGTGGCGCTCCTGGGCCTCTCCTTCAAGGCCGACACGGGGGACGTGCGGGAGTCCCGGGCCTACCCCATCCTGGAGGAGCTCCTCCGCCGCGGTGCCCGGGTCCGGCTCCACGACCCGAGGTCCCTGGACGCCTTCCTCGAGAGCTTACCCCCTCCCCTTCATGGCCGGATCTCCCGGGAGATCCTCCCGATGCGCACGCTCCGAGAGGCGGTGGAGGGAGCGGACCTCGCCGTGATCCAGACCGATTGGAAGGAGTATGTCCGGGCGGGCCCCGCGATCTGGCGGAGCCTCAGGGGCCCGGGGGTCCTGGATACGCGGCGCTGCCTCTATCCCCGGACCCTCCGGGCGGCGGGAAAGGTCTACGCGGCGGTGGGCCGCCCTCCGCCGGCCCTCCCCGCGGCGGAGGACCCGGAGGCTGGACGGAGCCCGGGGGACCTCAGGAAGCCCGCCATCTCTCGATAGACTCAAATCCTCCGCCCGGCTCCGCGCGCCGTGAATCGATATCCCGTATCCCCCCGGGTGGGGAAGGAGTTCTCGCGGGACTTCCTTCGGGCGCTCCTCTCAGAGAGCTTCCTCGAGGTCCGCGAGGAAGGGGAATTCCTCCACGCGTCGTTCGGGGCGCTCCGGGACCTCAAGGTGGGGATCGAGCCGGGTCCCACCCGCCGCGCTCCGCGGCTCCTGGTGGAGACCGTGATGGACCCCAAGGTCCCCGCGGAGATGCAGGCGGAGACGATCCGCCGCTACAACCGGTTCCTCGAGGGGGCCACGGGCTACACCTCGAAGGAGCGGGCCAAGAGGCTCCAGGCCGAGGCGAAGAAGGGCGCGCCCGGAGCGTGACCGTGGCCTACGTGATCCCGCCCGGAGCCGGCGGCCCCGAGGCGGAGCGGCTGCGGGCCCTGGTGGCCCGCTACTTCTCGGTCTACGAGACGCGGATCACCCCCCAGTCGCTGGTCCTCATGGTCCATGTGGACCCGGCCCGGCTGGAGGCGGACTTCGACGCGCTGCGCCAGGAGCTCTGGCGCGGGGGGTACATCGGCCAGATCCGGACCGAGGGCGGAGAATACCTCGTGGAGATCGTGAAGTCTCCCCCGCGTCGGCCCTGGACCACCCGCGTCAACCTGGCGCTCCTCGCGGCAACCCTGGTGACCACGCTCTTCGCGGGAGCGTTCCTCTGGACCTCCTACCGCGGCGGAACCGCTCTCGTCGCCTCCGATTTCCTGTGGGGGGCGCTCTTCTTCGCCCTCCCCCTCATGGCGATCCTGGGGCTCCACGAGCTGGCCCACTACGTGGTGGCGACCCGGCATCACGTGGATGCGTCGCTGCCGTTCTTCCTGCCTGTCCCCCCGCCGTTCCTCATCTTCGGGACGTTCGGGGCCTTCATCTCCCTCCGGGAGCCCATCCCCTCCAAGAAGGCCCTCCTGGACATCGGGTTCGCGGGGCCCCTCGCGGGGTTCGCCGTGGCCGTCCCCGTGACCCTGGGAGGTCTCTTCCTCTCCCTGCACGCTCCCGTCCTGTCGCCCGCGAACTGCGGCCCCGTGTTCCTGGGGGTCCCCTACGGGGACCTCCTCATCGGGACCTCGGCCATCTGGTATGCGCTGAGCCTCTTCTTCCCGGTGGGGCTCTCCAACCTCAACCCCCTTGCCATCGCGGGCTGGGTGGGCCTCCTCGTGACCGCCATCAACCTGCTGCCCGCGGGGCAGCTCGACGGGGGCCACGTGTTCCGGGCCCTCCTGGGCCGACGGGCCTCCTGGGCCAGCATCGGCGCGGTGGGGATCCTCTTCGTGATGGGGTTCTTCTACCCCGGCTGGTTCATTTTCGCCTTCCTGGTCATCCTCCTGGGGATCCGCCACCCGCCTCCCCTGAACGACATCACCCCCCTCGACGGACGCCGGAAGGCGCTGGGCGTCCTGGCGGTGGGGATCCTGGTGACCGGCATCGTGCTGGTCCCCATCTCGTCCCCGTCCGGTTCCTTCACCACGTACAACACCCAACTGTTGCTCCCTCCCGCCCCGGGGAACGGCACCATGGCGAACCTGACCTTCCAGGTGGGGGACACCGACGTGGTGCCCCATGCGTTCGTGCTCAACGGCAGTCTCGCCTCCGTGGAGGAGTGCACGCTGGGCCGGTATTGCCATCCCCTCAACCAGAGCGCCCTCCAGGCGTACGAGGCCAACTTCACCTGGACGGTGAGCTACCCCTCCGCCCAGGGACGGAGCCCCTACGTGACGCACGGGGCCGGATTCACCATCCCGGACTACTTCGCGATCTCCAGCGGGGGGAACGCGACCATCCGGGTGGAGATCCAGGACCCTGCCTTCGAGCACCTGGTGATCTCCCTTACCGTCCGGGAGGTCTGTTCCCGGATCCAGGGTCTCCCCGCGGGTCCGGAGACGGCCGAATTCTACTACCCCATCCAGTACTGACGTCCCCCTCGGAGGGTCTCCGTCCAGGATGTCCGGGCCGGCGGAGGACGAACAGGTAGCGGGTGAGGCTCCCGTGGACGGGCCAGGGAATGGGGGGCCCCTCCATCTTCCACCCCCGCGGGCACAATCCCTCCGGCGGTTCCGGCTGAGGGAGGACGAAGGCGAACCGGCCTCCCCGGCGCAGCAGGGAGGGAAGGACCTCTCCGAGCTTCTCCAGGACGCGGACCATTCCTTCCCGGCCCGTGCTGGAGCCGCGGCCGTACGGGGGATCGGAGACCAGGCCGTCCGCGGGGAGATGAGCAGCCAGGGAGACGGGAAGCTGGGACACGTCCCCCTGGGACATGGCGAGGGGCGTGAGGGAGAACCTTTCCAGGTTCCGGAGGCTCCCCCGTACCATCCCGCTGTCCCGGTCGTTCCCCAGCAACCGGTAGCCCAAAAGGCCCGCCTCGAGGAGGATCCCCCCGGTCCCGCAGAGGGGATCCAGGAGGGTCCCTCCGGGAGCCACCCGGGCGAGGTTCACGAGGGCGCGGGCAAGGGAAGGGGGGAGGGTGACCGGTTTCGAGAAGGGGAGCCGGTGGGTCCGGCGCTCCTCAAACCCTCCCCGATCCGGCCGGCAGGATTCCTCGAGGAGCACCCAGCGCCCGCCCGAAGGGGCCCCAGAGGCGCGCGGATGGATGCGGAACGTCCGTTCCGGGCTCCGAAGGTCCACGGACCCTCCTCCCTGGACGTAGTGGCGACCCAGGCGTCCCGGGAGGTCGGGGTCGTTGGCACCACGGGCCCCCCGCAGGAACCGGACCTCGGCGGAACGCCCCGAGGTCCCCATCCGCTCCAGCTCCCGGGCCAGTTCCTCGAGGCTTCCTTCTCCCAGGACCTTGAGGACCCCATGCAGGAAGGCCATGCGGCGGCAGAGTTCCTCGGGACGGGTGAGCGGGACCTCCCGGAACCGGGGCAGTCCGTCGAGGGGGGTCGGCCGGGTCCCCGATGGCTCCAGGATGGAGAGGAGGGCTTCCAGCTCCCGGAGCCCCAGAGGGAGGTTCTCCCCGGAGAGCTCCACCCAATGCAACGGGGCCGGTGCGGCCCCCGTCATGGCGGGGTCCCCCGGGCACCCGCCCCGGGCCGGAACACCCGCTCCAGAGTGGCCCGGATCTCCCGGGTGTGGCTCCCCTCCCAGTAGGCCTGCCCGCAGGAGGGGCAGACGTAGACGGGTTCGGAGGATCCCCAGAGGGGTTCGGGAACGCCCCGCGGGGGGACGGGGGAGGAGCGGTCCGCCGAGGCGAGGAGGGCGTTGCAGAGGGAACAGCGGAGGAACCGGACCTCCCCGCGGAGGGCGGGGTACGCCCGCCGGAGCTCCCGGAGCTGTCCCTCGAGGTCCAGGGAACGCAGGAGTACCGAGGCCTTGGCGCGCATCGCCAGCTGGCGGTCCCGGGTGAGCAGGGTCCGGCCTTCCTCCCGCGCCTTGTGCAGGATCTCGAGATCGCGCAGGTCCTGCGCGTACGACGTATCGTACCCCAGGAACCGGAGGTAGCGGGCGAGGCGGCCCAGCATCTCGTCGGCGAGCCAGCGCGGGTCGGGGGAGGCGGCCACGGGGGGGGAATCCCGGGACTCCATCTAACGGCTCCGGTCCCGTTCCCGCGGCCTCCCCGCGCGCATGGGATAAATACGAGGCCCCCGCTGTGCCCGCGATGGGCCGGTACTTCGGGACCAACGGGATCCGGGAGGTCGTGGGGGCGACGCTCACGGCTCCCTTTGTCGCGGAGATGGTGGGTGCCATCGCACGGGTCCACGAGGGTCCGGGGCCCGCGGTGGTGGGGACCGACGGGCGCACCTCGAGCCCGGCGCTGGGCCGCATCGCCTCCGGAGTTTTGAGCCTCGCAGGGCGGGATGTGGTGGAGCTGGGGGTCCTTCCGACCCCGGCGATCCAGTACAACGTGCCCCGCCTGCGGGGCCGCCTGGGCGTCATCCTCACCGCTTCGCACAATCCCCCGGAGTTCAACGGCATCAAGGGGATCGCCTCCGACGGTCTCGAGTTCCCCCCGGAGGTGGAGGCGGCCGTGGAGGCCGCTTACGAGCGGCACGATGCGCCCGGGGTGCCGTACGACCGGGTGGGCCGGATCCAGGGGGACCCCCGGGGCGGGGACCGCTATCTGGAGGGGATCCGGGGACAGGTGGACGTGGAGGCGATCCAGAGGCGCCGCTTCCGGGTGGTCCTGGATTGCGGGAACGGCGCCTCGGTGGTCACCAGCCCGCACCTCCTGGGCTCCCTCGGGACCCGGTACGTGACGCTCAACGGGACGCTCGACGGGATGTTCCCCGGGCACCTCTCGGAGCCCACGGAGGCGAACCTCGCGGACCTCGTGTCCACGGTCCCCGCGATCCGGGCGGAACTGGGCGTCGCGCATGACGGCGACGCCGACCGGGCGGTCTTCGTGGACGAGAAGGGCCGCTACGTGCCGGGGGAGAAGATCCTCGCCCTGTTGGCGCGGGAGGCGGTCCGGGAAGCGGGGAAAGGCACCGTGGTGACCCCGGTCACCTCGTCCGATGCGGTGCGGGAGGTGGTGGAGTCCGCGGGAGGCAAGGTCCTCTACACGCGCGTGGGCTCTCCCGTGGTGGCGCGGGCGATGCAGGCGCACGCCGCCGTGTTCGGGGGCGAGGAGAACGGGGGCCTGATCTTCCCGCGGCACCAGCTGGCCCGGGACGGGGCCATGACCTTGGCCCGGGTCCTGGAGGTGCTCGCCCGAGAGGGAGTGCCCCTGTCGCAGCTCATCGACGCGCTCCCGTCCTACACGCTGGTGAAGCGGAAGGTGCCCTGCCCGGTGGCCCTCCGTCAACCGGTTTTGGAGGAACTCACGTCGGCGATGGACCGGGGGGACCCGGGCGTGGAGGTCTCCACGCTCGACGGGATCAAGGTGATCTCCCGGTCCGGCTGGTATCTCGTCCGGCCCTCGGGCACGGAGCCGCTCTACCGGGTGTTCGCCGAGGCGCGGGACCGGGCGACCGCCGAGTCGCTCGCCGAGGACGCCATCGCGAAGCTAGAGGCCGTCATTCGGAGGCTCTCGGACCGCACCGCCTGAGACGGGGTGCCCGCGTCCGGGGCGGCTCGCCCCCCGGAGCCAGAGGGCCCCGGCGCCCGGGGAACCCTTTTAGTGGAGGACCCTCTCGGGAGAGACGTGGGAGACCAGGACCTTTCGGGGAACCCCCTGGAAGAGCAGGGGTATCAACTCACCGGAAAGCATTCGGCGGTGAAGGTCTGCTACTGGACCGCCAAGGCTCTGGGAGAGGGGCGGCACTGCTACAAGGGCCAGTTCTACGGGATCGAGAGCCACCGCTGCCTCCAGATGAGCCCGTCCATCGATGCGTGCAACCTCCACTGCCGGTTCTGCTGGCGCTACCAGGGATGGGAGTACGACGAGACGCTTCCCGAGTTCGACGATCCGTCGACGCTCCTCTCCAAGTCCATCGAGGCCCAGAGGAAGCTCCTGAGCGGCTTCGGGGGGGACCCCCGGGTGGACCGCGCCCGCTGGGAGGAGTCCCGGGAGCCCCGGCACGTGGCCATCTCCCTCACGGGCGAACCCACGTTCTATCCCAAGCTCTCGGAGTTCCTCCGGCTCTGCCACGAGCGCGGGATCACCACCTTCCTCGTCACCAACGGGACGAACCCCGACGGCCTGCGGGCGCTGGATCCCCTCCCCACGCAGCTCTATTGCTCCATCACGGCGCCCAATGCGGAGATCTTCCGGCGCCTCACCCTCCCGGCCCGGGAGGACGCGTGGGACCGGATCCTGGAGAGCCTGCGGATCCTCAAGGACTTGAAGACCCGCCGGGTGATCCGGCACACGCTGGTCCGGGGCTGGAACCTGGGCTGGGAGGAGCAGTATGCGGAACTGGACCGTTTGGCGGCCCCGGATTTCATCGAGCCCAAGGGGTACGTCTACATGGGGCGGTCGCGCCAGAGGCTCTCCCGGGACCACGTCCCCACCCACGAGGAGGTGCGGCAATTCGGGACGCGCCTTGCAAACCTCCTGGGCTATCCCGTGGTGGACGAGGCACCGGATTCCAAGGTCCTCCTCCTGTGCCGGGACCCCTCGGTCCGATGGCTACCGGGCCTTGCCCCTGCCCTGGACGGTCCCCTCCCCACCCTGGGGGAACCGCTCCCGGTGCTCTCCCGGTGACGGTCCTAACCGAATCGCCAGGTGAGGATCTCCACGAGGAATGCCGCGGCGAGCCCCATGATGAGGACCACCTCGGGGGGCACCTTGAGCGACTTGGTCTCCTCCATGTCGTAGTACTGGATGAGCCCTGCCGCCGAGCTGAACCCGCGGTTGCGGTCCTTGGCCATACGGTCCGTTCCACTCCGGCTCCGCTATTTACCTCTTTTCCGCGGGGAGGGCTCCCCGTCCGGAGCGAGGGGGGAGTGGCTCCAGGAGGAAGCGGACCTTCCGCTCCCAGGCGAGGCGTTCCCGTCGGATCCGGCGCGCCGCCGCCCCGGCTTGGGCCTGGAGGTTCCTCGCGTCCCTCCGGACCCAGGACCAGTGGCTCCCGCCCATCGTCCGGCGCAGGTCCGGCTCCTCCTCGGGGCGGGGCACCCGGAACCCCGTGGCCGCCAGGGCCGGGAACCGTTCTTCCAGGAGGCGGTCCCAGGACCGGGGATCCCGCGGGAGATCCTGCCCCTCCAGGGACTTCACGAACGCGGCCATCTGCCGGTGCGCCTCCCGGAACGGGGAGCCTGCCCGGACCAGGGCATCCACGGCCTCCACGCTCCAGGTGAGGGTCGCGGGGGGGGATGGGGAACCCTCTCCGGGAGGGAGGAACCGGGCCGTGGCCAGCATGCCCTCCATGAGGTCCAGGAGGCGGATGGTGCGGCGGATCCCCTCCCGGAGGAGGGGCTTCAGGGCCTGGAGGTCCCGGTTGTAGGCGAGAGGGAGGCCTTTCTGGACGGTGAGGTGGGCCACCAAAAGACCCAGGAGGGGTCCCGCCTCGGCGCGGGCAAGCTCCGCGAGGTCCGGGTTCCGCTTGTGCGGCATGAGGCTCGAGGTGGTCACGAAGGGGTCGTCGAGGCGGACCTGCCGGAGCTCGGGGGTGGACCAGAGGACGATCTCCTCGGCGAGGGAGCTGGCATGGACCCCCACGAGGGCCGCCAGGAAGAGGGCCTCGGCGGAGGGGTCGCGGTCGGACACGGCATCCATGGAATTGGGGTTGGGTCCCGAGAAGCCCAGCCATCGCGCGGTGCTTCCGCGGTCCAGGGGGAGGGAACTCCCCGCGAGGGCCGCGGAGCCCAGGGGGGAGTGGCGGAGGGACCGCCGGAGGGCTTCGGCCCGCTGGGCGTCCCGGGCGAAGCGGTGGGCGTGCACCAGGAGAACCTGCCCCAGGTGGACGCGCTGCGCCTCCTGGAAATGGGTCCGTCCCAGGACGGTCGTGCGCCCCGCGGGCCCCCGCGCCTGGCGCAGGAGGGTCCGGACGAGCCGCCAGGCGGCCGTCTCCACCGCCCAGGAGGACTCCCGGAGGTAGAGGAGGAGGTCGGTGGCCACCTGGTCGTTCCGGCTGCGGCCCGTATGCAGCCGTGCGCCGGCGCGGGGACCCGCCCGGGAGGTGAGGGCCACCTCCACGTTCATGTGCACGTCCTCGAGGGCCGGGTCGAGCTTCACCCTGCCCTCGAGGGCCCGCCGGTAGAGGGCCGTGAGGCCCTCGTGGAGCTTCCGGGCATCCCCGTCGGGGATGAGCCCCTCGCGCCAGAGCATGCGGAGGTGGGCGAGGCTTCCCACGAGGTCCGGGACGAGGAGGCTTTGGTCCTCCTCCACCGAGGAACTGTAGTCGGCCGCGCGGGGGTCAAGGGGGCGGGAGAACCGGTCCCGGAGCAGGGATCTCACCTTCTTCCCCGAGGGGGTGGGCCTCCTTCCTCCGCGCATACGCCGTCCGGTTGGCCAGGCCGTACAGGTGGATGAACCCCTCGGCGGCCCTCTGCGGGAACGTGGAACCCCGGTCGTAGGTCACGAGCTCCCGCGAGAGGAGGGAGTAGGGGGACTTCCGGGAGACGACCTTCGAGGTTCCCTGAAAGAAGCGCAGGGTGACCTCCCCGGAAACGGTGGCCTGGGTCGAGTCCTCGAAGGCCTCGAGGGCGCTGCGCAGCGGGCTGTACCAGAACCCTTCGTAGACCAGTTCCGCGAAGCGGCGGTCAACGCCCGCCTTGAACGACAGGAGGTCCCGGGGGAGGACGAGCGATTCCAGCGCCTGGTGCGCCTGGATGAGGACGGTGGCGGCCGGGCACTCGTAGGTCTCGCGGGATTTGATGCCCACCACCCGGTCCTCCACGTGGTCGATGCGGCCGATGCCGTGCCGGCCCGCGCGGCGGTTCAGGGTACGGATGAGCTCCACGGGGGACAGCATGTGCCCGTCGAGGGTCTCGGGAACCCCTTCCTGGAAGCCCACGGTCACCTCCTCCGGCCCGGCGGGCCACGTGTCGGGATGCCCCGTCCAGTCGAACACCTCCTCCGGCGGGGGAGCGGCGGGGTCCTCGAGGATCCCTCCCTCCACGGACCGTCCCCAGAGGTTCTCATCGACGGAGTAGGGGGACTCGGGCTTCTGGTGGATATGCAGGCCCCGTTCCCGGGCGAAGGCCATCTCGTCGGTCCGGTTCATGTCCCACTCCCGGACCGGGGCGATGATCCGGAGCTCGGGCGCCAGGGTCTTCACGCCCACGTCGAACCGCACCTGGTCGTTTCCCTTCCCGGTGCACCCGTGGGCCACCGCATCCGCCCCCAGGCGCCGGGCGGTCTCCACCAGGGCGCGGACGATGAGGGGGCGTGCCAGCGACGTGGAGAGCGGGTAGACCCCCTGGTAGAGCGCATTGGCCTTGAGGCCCGGGAAGAGGAACTCCTCCGCGAACGCCTCCTTGAGATCCACGAATACGGAGTCCCGCGCCCCGTTGGCGCGGGCCCTCTCCAGGGCATCTCCCAGCTCTCCCTCCTGCCCCACATCCACGGTGAGGGTGGTCACCTCGGCTCCATACTTCTCCTTGATCCAGGGGATCGCCACCGAAGTGTCCAGGCCGCCCGAGTACGCCAGGATCACATGCCGCGGTCCCTTGCCTTCTTCGGACATCGTTCCGTTCACGTTCCCGCCTCCCGTTGGGAAGGGAGGCTCATGATGGTGGATGCGGGAGGGAACCCCGCCGACGCGTCCGGGGCAGCGTGGGGCACGGGACGTTCCCGCAGGACCCACGTGCCCTTCCCGGGTTCCGGCGAGCCCTCCGCGGGGAGGTTCCCGATGCGCACCCGGGGCACTCCGGAGGAGAGGGCCCCCAGGGCGGCCTGGAGCTTGGGGACCATGCCGTCCGACGCGATGCCCCGGGCGAGGAGCTCCTGGGCCACGTGCTCCGGAAGCTCCGGGAGCCACTCCCCGGCCTCTCCGCGGACGCCGGGGACGTCGGTGAGGAGCCAGAGATCGGCCCGGAGCGCGGCCGCCAGGGCCGCCGCAAAGGGGTCCGCGTTGACGTTGAGCACCTCATGCGACGGGCCCCGAGCGAGGGGCGCGAGGACGGGGAGGAAGCCCTCCCGGAGGAGGAGACGGAGGAGGGTGGGGTCCACCCTCCGGGGCCAACCGACGAAGCCCAGGCTCCCCGGGGGGTCGCCGGCCCATTGGGCCTCCACCATTCCGCCGGAGACCCCCGATAGGCCCACCGTGGCTATCCCCGCCTCCTCCAGGGCGCGTACCAGGCGCAGGTTCACCACTCCCGCGAGGGTTCCTTCCACCAGGGGAAGGATCTCGGGGGTTGTGACCCGATGTCCCTGGACCTTTCGCGTGGGGACGTCCAGGCGCCGGGCGAGTTCCGTGACCTCATCCCCGCCCCCGTGCACCAGGATCATCGGGGACCCCGCCCTCGTCTCCCGCACGACCCACCGGGCCAGGGAATCGAGGGCGGGTCCCGGGAGGATCTCGTCCCCTCCCACCTTCACCACACGCAGACCGACCCCCCCATGCGCGGTGGGTCCCCCGTCCCTTTCCGCCGTCATGTCCGGTAGGCCGCGTTGATGTGGACGTATCCGTAGGAGAGGTCGCATCCCCAGGCAACCGCCGCGGCGGGGCCGGCGCCGAGATCCACATCCAGCGTCACCTCCTGCTGCCGTTGGAGGACGGCGTGGATCCTCTGCCCTCCGCCGTTGTCGAGGCCCGGCGCCGGGATCCCCCCCACGATGAGGGGGAGGTTCCGGGCGCCCTCCACCAGGGAGACGTTCAAGTGCTCCACCGCAAAATCGGCCCCCGAGTAGCCCAGGGCGCATGCGATGCGCCCCACGTTGGGGTCTGCCCCGAAGAGGGCGGTCTTCACCAGGGTGGACCGCGCCACCGCCTTGGCCGCCCGTCGGGCGTGCTCCGAGTCGCTGGCCCCCCGCACCCGGATGGTGAGGAGCTTGGTGGCTCCCTCCCCATCCTTCGCCACCGCCCGGGCGAGGGATTCGAGGATCTGCCCCACGGCCGTCCCCAGGGCGGGGTCGTCGTCGGCCACGGGCCCCCCCGCGGCGCCGTTGGAGAAGGCGAGGAGGGTGTCGTTGGTGCTGGTGTCCCCGTCGACGCAGATCATGTTGAAGGTCCGGTCCCCCTCGCGGGTGAGGAGACGTTCCAGCCCCGCGGGAGTGACCCGGGCGTCGGTGGTCACGAAGCCGAGGGTGGTGGCGTGGAGCGGCCCCATGGCGGGAGCGATCATGCCGCTCCCCTTGGCCATCCCCCCCACACGGACCCGGGTCCCGTCGGCGAGCCGCACCGTGGTGGCCGCCTCCTTGGGCCCGGTGTCGGTGGTGAGGATGGCATGGGCCGCGTGGGAAGAACCCTCCCGGTCGGAAGCCAGTTGGCGGACGGCTTCGGGGAGGGCCC
Organism: Thermoplasmata archaeon; assembly: GCA_021798195.1. GTDB lineage: Archaea > Thermoplasmatota > Thermoplasmata > Lutacidiplasmatales > UBA184 > JAJZYH01. The sequence goes on along the minus strand of JAJZYH010000014.1, from coordinate 10,355 downwards.
GGCGTACCTTCTCCACCGGGATGCGCGGCCCGATGACCCCGGTGGCGGCGGGCAGGAGGGACTCGGGAGGGACGCCCAGGAGCTCCGCGGCGGCCCGGGTCACCTCCTCCTGGTCCGCACGGCCCGCGGGGCCGGTGAGAGCGTTGGCCACGCCGCTCACCACCACGGCCCCATGGATCCGTCCGGGGTCGTGCGAGAGCCGCTCCGCACACATCTCCACCGGAGCCGCGCGGACGCGGTTGGTGGTGAAGATGCCGGCGGCCGCCGCCGGACGGTCCGTGAAGAGCAGGGCAAGGTCGGGGCGCAGGGACCGCTTGATGCCCGACGCCACGCCCGACGCCCGAAAGCCGTGGGGGTGGGTCACACCGCCGGAGATCTGGATCATGTTCGCCCCCATCTCCCCCTAGAGGCCGAGCCCCGCCATGGAGATCCCTTCCGCCTCGGGCCGGCCCAGCATGAGGTTCGCGTTCTGGATGGCCTGTCCGGCCCCTCCCTTTCCCAGGTTGTCGAGCACGCTGTAGACCACCCCGGAGGCGCCCACCTTCTGGGAGGCGATGTAGCAACGGTTGGAGCCGGTGCTCCAGGGGACCTGCGGGATCGTGGCCGACGTCCGGACGAACGAGCTCCCCGCGTAGGTCTCGGAGAGCGTGCCGGCCCAGCGGTGGAAGCTCTCCGCCGCCACCCCGGGGGCATAGATGTCGCACAGGATCCCCCGGACGAGGGGCACCACGTGGGGCTGGAACGTGAGCTCCGGGATCCCGCTCGTATCGGGAGCTCCGGAGAGGTCCTTCATTCCCTGAACGATCTCCGGGGCGTGGCGGTGGGCCCCTCCCCCGTAGGGCTGGACCCCCTGGGAAGCTTGCGGGTGGTGGGTGAGCGGGGAGAGCGCGCTCCCGGCCCCCGAGGTGCCGCTCTTGGCGTCGATGATGACGTGGGTGGGGAGGAGACCCTTCTTCCGGAGGGGCAGGAGCGCCAGGAGGGATGCGGTGGGGTAGCATCCCGGGTTCGCCACCAGGGAGGCATTCCGGATCGCGTCCCGGTTCCACTCGGTGAGGCCGTAGACGGCCTGGGCAAGCCCCTCGAGATCGGTATGGGGGCGGCCATAGACCGCGGCATAGAGTGCCGGGTCCTTGAGGCGGTAATCGGGGCCCAGGTCCACCACCCGGATCCCCCGGGCCCGGAGGGAAGGGACCAGGGAGAGCGCCTCGCCCGCGGGAAGGGCCAGGAAGGCGAGGTCACAATCCAGCCGGTCGGCGTCCCCCTCGCAGACGATGCGTTCCCCGTCCGGCAGATTGGGCCAGAGGCGGGAGAGGGGGATTCCGCCGTGGGAGTGGGAGACCGCGCCGGTCAAGGAGACTCCCGGATGTCCCGCGAGGACCCGGAGAAGCTCCCCCCCAAGATAGCCACTGGCGCCGATCACCGCCACGCGCGTTCCCACCATCTTGGCCGGACGTCTCTCCAGGATGCCATGAGGGGGGGGGAGATGGCCATGACGACCCGGTGCCGACTTCCCCGCCGGGGGCTGGCCCCCGGGAATCAATCGTGTCGCGAGGGCGACTCGGATTCCTTCTTCCCGTCGGTTCCCGGATGGACCAGGTCGCTCAAGACCTGGAAGGCGTTCACCAGGTCCTTCTCGTCCAGCACGAACGTGTTGTCCGTGTGGGAACTCACGATCTCGAGGCAGTTGAGCCCCCGCCGGGCCAACGCATTGGCGAGGAATGCCAGCACGCCGGGGGTCTCCACGATGGAGATGGGGGACCGCACCGTGAGGGCCGCCAACCCGCGGTAGATGTCCAGGACGTATCCCTTCCCGAGCCCCGGCAGGAGGCTCGAGAGAAGGTCATCCTCGAGGAGGATGGTGAGGGCCCCCGGCCCCTGGATGAGCTGCAGGAGATGCCGGCGGTCCTTGAGGAGCTCTCCGGCGGCCTCATCGACCCTGAGGAGCGCCTCCCAGTCGTTCCGTGCCGTGATGATGGCGAGGCGGGTCCGGACCTCGAGGCGGCTCCCCCGGATGACCCCCAGCATGCGCTCGTCGAGGGGGGCCTCCGCCTGCATCTGCCTCTGGTAGCGCCGGCACGCCACGGTCACGGCCTCCTCGTTCTTGAGCCCCTTCTCCTCCAGGATCCTCCGGGCGAGGGCCGTGAAGTTCACGATGTCCCAGGCCAGGCAGGCCCGGATGGAGGGGTGCTCGTCGATATATCGCCGGGTGATGTCCGCGGCGGTGGGGCCAATGGGGGCCGGAGGGCGCCGGGCCATGGTACGGACGCAGTCCGTGGTCCCCCTTGAACTTGTGCCCCCGGGTAGAGGGAGGTCGCCGTCCCCGCCGAGCTCTCGGGCGAGGTTTCCGGTCCCGCCCGGAGTTCAGGATCTCGGCGTGGAGGGATCCGCCACGGGTCCCAGGCGCGGCAGCACCTGGACCACCACGTGGAACTTCCCCTCGAACACGTGGACGTCACTGATGAGGGAGGTCCGGGAGCGGAGGATCTCGAAGGTGAAGCGGTTGAAATCCACGGGGCTCTCGAAGACGAGGTCCAGTCCCAGGCTCCCCGGGTCCCGGGGCTTCACCACGAGGTGATCCTCCACCTCATGGACGAGGCGCAGGGCCTCCTGGACGCTCACCACGTTCACCGTGTGGGACTGGCGCCGCGTCTGCATGCGGGTGATGGCCTCCCGCAGGATGCGGTTCACCTCGAGGGGGTCCAGGGGCTTCTCGATGTAGGCGTGGACCTGGGCGAGGTTCACGGCGCGGAGGACCGTCTCGAGGCCCGTATGGGCGGTGATGAGGATGCGCAGGGTCTCGGGGAACCGCTGCTTGACCTCCATGAGGAATTCGATGCCGTTCGTCTCGGGCATGATCTGGTCCGAGATCACCACGTCGAACTTTTCCTGGTCGAGCCAGGCGAGTCCCGCCTTCGCGCTGTCCGCGAGGGTCACGTCCGAGGTGAAGTCCGGGGTGAGCAGGAGGGTCTGACGGACCAGGGTTCGCGAGTCCTCGTCGTCGTCCACGACGAGCACCTTGTACCGTGCGGGGGAGGAGGCCGAGGCGGGGGGGGAGGCACCTTCGCTCTCCGCGGGACGGGCCGCAGCCGGTGGACCTGCGGGGGGATCCATGTCAACCCTCCTCCGGAAGGCGTCCCGGGGTCCGGTCGGCTCCTAGTTCGTGCATCTCGAGTCGCCCTTTCCTCATCCATCGAGTCCGGGTTATATGGGTTGACATGGCCGGCCCTTCCGGTACTGGCTCCCCCGCGTGGCCGCCCGGGGGCAGCGGGATGACCGGGGGAGACTATCCTGCGCGCTCACGAAGGCTCCGAGACCCCCTGGGCGGCATGGCGTCCCGTTAGATAAATGCCCACGCAGACCAGCCCCACCCCGGCGGCTTGGGCCAGGTCGAGCCCTTCCCGGAACAGGACCGCCGATGCGGCGAGGGCCACCACCGGCACGAGGAACGTGTAGGTGCTCAGGGTGGAGGCGTGGTATCGCGCGAGGAGCCCGAACCACAGGGTGTAGGCGAGGGCCGTCCCGATGAGGCCCATGTACAGGACGACCCCGATGAGGAGGGGCGACGGGACGGGGATGGCATCGGGCTCGAAGACGAAGGTGGCGAGGGCGAGGGCCCCCGAGCCCCCCAGAAGCTGGTAGCCGTTTGCCTGGGGCATCTGCCCCGGGCGGAACCTCCTCTTGAACAGCACGGTGGCGACCCCCCAGCAGACCGCGGCGAGGAGGAGTTCCACGAGCGGCCCGAACCCCGTGGCCGTCCCGGAGACGGCCCAGGGCTGCGTCACGAGGGCGACCCCCAGGAATCCCAGCGCCACGGAGACCCATTCCACGGATGTGGGCTTACGGGCCAGTACCGGGCCCGAAAGGATCGTCACCCAGAGGGGGAACGTGTAGATCAGGATGGACGTCTCGCCCGGGGGGACCGAGGCGCCCGCGCTGAACCAGAGCCCGAAGAAGAGCGCCGTGTTGGGGATGCCCAGCAGGAGGGCATGGAGTTTTCCGGCCCGGTCCAGTGTCTCCCCCTGGGGGAGGCCCAGGAACAGGAGCGCCGTCCCGGCGGTGCCGGTGGCGGCCCGAAGCGTGGCCAACCATAGGGGAGGAGCCACCTCGAGACCGATCCGGACGAAGGGGTAGTTGAAGCCCCATGCGGTGACGATGGCCGCGAAGGCCATCACGCGGAGCACGGTCTGCGTCCGTGAAGTCTCCACGGGGGGGTTGTGGCGATGAGAGTATTTGGCCTGAATGGCGCGGATATGGACTGTGGGGGAGGCCTATACGATCTGGCGGGCCGCCTTGGAGATCCCCTCGTGGCTCGTCGGATGCTGGTCGGGGAACTCGGCAAGTTCCCGTGCGGTCAAGCCGGCACTGACGGCGAGGCCGATCTCGTTGATCAGTTCGGGGGCCTGGATCCCCAGGACCCATCCGCCCCGCAGGCGCCGGCTCCCCCGGTCAAAGAACAGGCGGATCTCCCCATCCGTCTCGCGGTACATCTGGGCCTTGGGATCCGTGGAGAAGGGATAGCTCGCTTCCGTGACCTCCACGGACCGCTGGTGGGCCTGCGTCCGCGTGAGCCCAACCCAGGCCATGGGCGGATCGGTGAAGATGGTGACCGGGATCGCCGCAAAATTCACGGGATCCACCGGCCGGTGTCCCGCCAGGATGTTGTGGGCGGCGGCGAGGGACTCCCGCACGGCGGCGTGGAAGTACGGGGCCCGTCCGTTCACGTCGCCGGTGGCGTACACGCCGGGGATGTTGGTGCGGAGGAACTCGTCCGTGACCACGAACCCCCGGGGATCGACGGAGAGGCCGGTCTCCCGGGCTCCGTCGGGGAGCACCGGCGTCCGTCCCACGGCGAGGAGACAGGCATCTGTGCGCTCCTCGTAGGGCTTCGTCCCCCGGAGGCCACGAACCACGAGGGATCCCCCGTCCCGATCCACGCGGGCCAGGGTGGAGTTCCAGAGGATGTCCAGGCCCGGAAGCGAATGTTGCAGGAGCGCCACGAGGTCCGGGTCCGCCCCTCGGAGGAGGACGTGGGACCGGACCAGGAGCCGGACCCTGGACCCCAGGCTCCGCAGGATGCAGGCGATCTCCAATGCGATGTAGCCGCCCCCCACGATGACGACATCCTCGGGCAACTCCCGGATGGGGGTCCGGTACCGGAACAGGTCATCGCTGGTCCAGCAGAGCTCCTGTCCCGGGATCGGGGGGCGGACCGCCTCGGTCCCGGTGGCCAGGATGGTGGAATCGGCCTCCACCTCCCGTTCCCCGTCCTCCATCCGTACGGTGGCCCGGCCATTCCCTCGGAGCCGGGCCGTGCCGGGGAAGAATGTCACGTTGGGGTGGTCCAGGAGTTCCTTCCGGTGCATTTCGAACCGCATCTCCTGCACGTGATCCCGGTGTGCCTGGATCGCGCCGAAGTCCGCCCGGGTGGTGGACCCCAGGAGGCGTTGGGCCCGGACCAGGAGATGGCCCATCTCCCGGACCGTCTTGGACGGGATGCAGCCCTCGAAGAGGCAATTCCCCCCCAGGACCCCCTTGGGATCCACCATCACCACATGTCGGCCTGCCTCGGCGAGCGCAAAGGCGGCGGGGTAGGCACCGCCGCCCCCTCCCACGATCAGCACGTCCGCCCGCACGTCTTTCCGGACACCCGGGGACTACAAATCTCCGTGCGGTCATCCGCGGAGAACGAGGCTTTCTTCCGGTCGACCGGATCTTCCTCCCGGAGGACGCCGGACAAGGGGACGTCACGTGGGAGAGGGAGACCCGCTCCCGTCGAGGTGCCCCTGGAACGTTCGCTTGGCGAAGTCCAGGAGGACCGTGGTCCCCGTCACCAGGATCGCAAGGTCCAGGACGGCAGCCACGGGAAGTGCGGCCATCCCCAGCCCCACCAGGGCAAGGCCGGTGGCCACTCCGATCACCGCCACGGTGGAGAGGGATACGAATCTCCCCGGTCGGGAGGTCCAGAGGGGATCCTTGGTCCGCATGAGGAGGACGGTGGCCTGGACGAGATAGACCTGGTCCAGGAAGACCAGGGTCTGGATGGCCGGGAGACCCAGGTGCAGGGCCGGGGCGATGACCAGGATCAACAGGACGGAGAGGAGGAGCCAGGACCCCGCGAGGAGGGCACCCACCTCCACCAGACTTCGCACGTCCCAGCGGTTGGGGCGGGAGGACGGATGCACCCGGTCCTCGGCGAGGGACATGGTGACGAAATCGTTGGCAAATACCAGGAAGAGGATGAGACGGGGTGTCGTCCAGAACTGCCCGGCCCAGAGGACCCCCAGGGAGAGAAGCGTTCCGATCTCCAGCACCTTCACCACCTTGACAAGAGTATAGGTCTGCAGGCGTTGGTACACCCGGCGGCCCGTGACCACCGCGGGCACCACCCCGTCGATCCCGGGACGGGTCAGGACGAGGCGGGCGGAGGCCTTGGCGACATCGGTGGCGTTGGCCACCGCGATCCCCACGTCCGCTTGCCGGATGGCGGGTGCGTCGTTCACCCCGTCCCCCGTCATGCCCACCACCTCCCCGTGCGCCTGGGCCGTTCGAACCACCTGGAACTTGTCCTCCGGGTAGATCCCGGCCAGCACATCCGCGGACTCGGGGGACTCGGCGAACGCCTCTCGGGTGGCCACACGATCCCCCAGCCCCAGTTGCCGGGCGATGGCCCGAGCCGTTTCCACCGCATCCCCGGTGACCATCACCACCCGGATCCCCAACTCCCGGAGCCGGCGCACCACCGCAGCGGAAGTGGGACGCGGGGGGTCGGAAAGCCCGATGAGCCCCACCAGGCGGAACTGTCCCCCCCGGGTGGCGGCCACCGCGAGGACCCGCCTCCCGTCCCGGGCCAGCCGATCCACGCGTTCCTGGAGCGAGGGCAAGGGTTCGGCGCAGAGACCGCCGACGACCTGGGGGGAGCCCAGCGCCGCCCGGAGGGTCCCGTCCTCGCCGACGAGCACCGCTTCGGCCCGCTTCGTGCCCGGCTCGAAGGGGACGCGTTCCCGAACCGGGAGCCGGGGGATCCCCATGGCCGTCGCGCGGGAGAGGATCGAGACGTCGATGGGATCCTGCGTCGCCTCGTCGGCCACCCCCGCCGCGAGCTGGACCAGCCGGGTGCTGGTCTCTCCCGGGCTGGGGTCGAGGGCGGTCACCTCCAGCCGGTTCTGCGTCAAGGTCCCCGTCTTGTCCGAGAAGAGGGTGGTCATGGTGGCGGCCTCCTCCACCGCGGCGAGTCCCGTGACCAGGATGTCCGCCTGGGCAAGCTCGGTGGCTCCCACGGCGTTGGCGAGGGTGAAGGTGGCCGGCAGAGCCACGGGAATGGAGACCACGAGAAGGACCAGTGCGAAGGGGACCAGGGTCAGCCAACCGATGCCGCGCAGGAGGGCCACCCCGGCAACGAGGACGAGGAGGATGGAGGCGTAGATCACCAGGGATCGGACCAGCTTGAGGACCAACTGCTCCAGGCGGCTGGGGGCTTCCGCCTTCCGAACGATCTCCGCCGTGCGGCCGAACGAAGTACGGGGCCCCGTGGCGACCACCACCCCCAGGGCCTCCCCGTGGACCACCGAGGTGCCAGCGAAGAGGGTGTCCCCCTCACGGCGTTCCACGGGGAGAGACTCCCCCGTGAGCGAGGACTGATCCAGACGAAGGACCGAGGACTTGAGCACCCGCAGGTCGGCCGGGACCTGGTCCCCCATCCGAAGCTCCACTACGTCATCCGGCACGAGTTCCGCCGCCGGGCGCCGGCCCCAGGCCCCGTCCCGCAGCACGCGGGCCATGACCGGAAGCCGCTCCCGGAGAAGCGCCAGCGCCTTCTCCGCCTTCCCCTCCTGGTGCGTGCTCAGGGCGGCATTGAAGACAAGGAGCGCCGCGATCACTCCCGCGTCGATCCACTTCCCCATCCAGATCTCAAGGGCGAGCGCGAGCTCCAGGAGGTAGGGGACGGCCCCGGTGAACTTCCGGAGAAGTCGCTGGAGGGGGTTCTCGCGGACGCTGGGGAGCTCGTTCCGCCCCACCGTTTGCTGTCGACGGGCCGCCTCCTGCGAGGAAAGGCCCACGGGTTCCCCCGTGGGGTCGGACCCGCTCACGTCCGGTCCCCGGCCGAGAAGCCGGGACCCCATGGGCGCCGAGAAATCCCCACGGGCCGGTGCCCCCGCGCCTCGCTTCGGGCGTGGTTTGCCCCGTGTGGATGGGGGAGAGACCCAGAAGGTTCGGTCACGGTTCCTTCCGGGTGGCGTTCCCCCACCATTGTGGCCAGGTCAGGGACGGGGCTCGTTCAGGGAGACCGGGCGCCCGGGGGTACGCGGACCACCAGCACCGGGCACGTGGCGTGGTGGACCAGGGCGTCGGAGACGCTCCCCAGGAGGAGCCGCTTGCCGGCGGTGAGCCCCCGCGATCCCACCACCAGGAGATCCACGGGATGGGTCTCCAGGTACGTGAGGAGGGTCTCCACGACGGGTCCGTCAAGGACCTCCGACGTGACGGAGGAGACACCAGCGCTCTTCGCGCTCTGCCCCGCCCGCTCACTGGCTTCCCGGAAGGGCTTCGCCTGCTCCTCCCACGTGGTCTGGGGGATGTAGGTCATGGCTCCGAAATTGGTGGCGATGAGGGGAGGGATCACCGTGACGACACGGATCCCGGCCTTGTACTTCTTGGCGAGGTCGATGGCGAACTCCAGGGCAAGTTCGCCGAACGTTGACCCATCGATGGCCACTGCGATGGTACGGATCTGCGGAGGTTCCATGTTCCCGATGCATCCATGCCCGGCTCTTAATTCTACGCCTGCCCGGCATCTTCAGATTGCCGGCGAAGGGGAAGATCCACGCTTCCGCCCATCCTCGGGTCGGATGACCCCGGCGACCCAGGGCCGGTAGGACCCGAGAGTTCCACCCGTCGTGGGAGAGGCAAGAGCATCTCCCGTGAGGCGTGACCTGTAGACGGATCAAGTGGACCTATGCATGGGCCCATGCATCCACGAATTCTGCCCGTGAACATGATGGCGAGGTCTCTCAGGTCGAACTCCTGAAGGGGAAGGGGCCCGAACCTTGGGCCCGCGTCCGCGGATAGGGGGAATCGCTGCCCCCGGTCGAACGAGAGGGGATCGGGAACCGCTCCAGTCCGTCCGGGTCGACGAGACGGCATGGCAAGGCCATTGTCGGTGGAGAAGGAGGGAGACGCATACGCGGAACGCGTGCCATTGAGGGTGGAGTTTCTATCCACCCCCGGGAATCTCGCTGCACACACCCGCATGTCCCAACGGGGAACTTCAGCAGGGTGGACATGCGTCGGGCGTCGAAGGGGACCATCATGAACCTGTCACAGGATGTGCAGACTCTGAGATCTGCGGATCATGAGATGGGGAAATCCGTAGTCCATCCGGAAGTTCATGCGTTAAGCGAGGATTTATGATTTCGGACCAGGATATGTGCCTTTGAGACCGTATCCACCAACCATGCGCAGAGTCCGTCCCTTCTCCTCGGATGGTTTCTCCCTTGTCCAAGCCATGGTCATATTTCTCGGCATTCTGGTCCTGTTCAGCGCTCCGCCCACCGGGGGCTTCGAAACCACGGACCGAACTCTCTCCGCCCTCGCGTTGCCTCAGGAATACCATGGGGCCAACGGCTCGGTCCAGATCATGCTGCGAGCGTTCGTGGGGACCCAGACGATCTCGGATTGCTTTTCCATCCAGGTGAACGGAACCGGCTATCCGGTGTGGGGGAACGTGAGCCTCCCCCCCGGAACGTATCGGCTCGCGGCCCCCTCAGAACTCCAAGTCACCTCCAATGGGTCCTGTCCGGCTGTTGTGTTCCGCGAGTGGACCACGGGGGGCAATCTCACCATCCAGAACCCTCAGGCGAACGAAACGCAACTCACGGCCTTCGGCTCTGGCGTCCTCACGGCGGTGTACGGTCCGTTGGGCCCCCCTGCCTGCACGCAGGGGCTCCAACTGGGCGCCTCGTGCGTCTCCAATCTCACCCTAATCCTGGTCCTTTCGACCACCGGGATCATCCTCCTCGCGGTCCTCGTGTTCGTGCTGGGTCAACGGAGGAAAGGATCCCCTCCACGAGGTAAGATGTTCCCGTTCCCACCTGGGAACGAGGGCGGTCCACCGTGATGGAGGGGGATTGGGGAGGACAAAGAACGGGAATGGGACATGCCCCCGGGGAGCCACGTTCGGCGATGCGGGCCCATGAAGTGCCCTCCCAAGCACCGCCTCCTCCGCCACCCGTGTACGCACAGGTTCCTCCTTCGGGGGGGATCCCCCTTCCCCGACCACGATCCACCGGCTTTGCCTCCTGCCTTGCCGGGGGAATCCTCCTTCTGATCGGCGGTGTGGTTACCCAGGGGATCGTCGC
>JAJZYH010000041.1 GCA_021798195.1 Thermoplasmata archaeon | reverse complement strand
GGCCGAAAGCCGCGAATCGTCGCCCGAAGAAGCCCCTGTCGCCTGTCGACACCGAGTTTTTGAGAGCCTCTGTTTGCGTGCCTTGCGACCGAAGCCAACAACAAGGAGACACCGACCGACATGGAGAAGACAACGACAAAAGTGAAGGACCTGACGCCAAACTCGAAGCAAGTGAACGTGCTCGCCAAGGTCATCGCCGTGGGCGACGCCAAGGAGGTCATGGGGAAGTTCGGGGACAGCCGCAAGGTTGCCGAAGCCACCGTGGCCGACGAGACCGGGCAGATCATCCTGTCCCTCTGGAACGAGCAGATCGGGAGCGTTTCCCCGAACGACACCGTCTTCGTGGACAACGGCTACGTGAGCCTCGTGCGGGGCCACATGCGCCTCAACGTGGGACGCTACGGCTCCCTCGCCAAGCGCCAGGACGGCCTGGAGAACGTCAACACCCAGGTGGACATGAGCGCCCAGGAATTCCAGTCCGAGCGCCGGTTCAACGGCCCTCCCCGTGGGGACCGCGACCGGCCCAGTGGCGGGTTCCGGCGCTTCTAGAATCGGATCCTTCGCCCCGCGAAGGGACCGACCTCAAACCCTTTCCCAGACTTTCCCTTGGCACGCGGGAATCCCCCCGCGATACCCGGGGGGGAGGCTCGTTCACGCCCCCCGCCAGGAATCCTTCCGATGGGTGGCGCACACCACGAGCCGGAGCGATCTTGCTACGGCCGGGGTGTCACGCCTGCAGCAGCAGGGCGGGCTCGCCCCAGATCTTGAGCCAGACCCGCTTCCCCTGGTAGGGTTCCCGGGGGCGCATCTCCCAGATCCGGGCCTCCCATTTCCGGGCCCACAGGATCACCTCCTCCGTGGGGGGGGCGGGGGATCCCGGGGGGGCGAGGAACTGCGCCGTGCTGGTGAGGCTGGAGCCCACCATCCCATAGTCCCCGATGGTGGAGACCAGCCGGCGGCGCCCGGGAGGCAGCTGGACCGGGAGGTAATCCGGGAGGATCGAGACCTCGGAAAGGGCGGGGTCGCTCCGGTCCTCGGAGAGGGCGCCCGCCATCTCCTCCGCCGTGATGGGGGCTTTGGACCCGGGTGGGTGCCTCTGGGAGATGGCACCCTCCACCCGCGAGAGGAGGGGAGCCAGGGGATGACGGGACCAATCCCGCGGATCTGGGTCGCTCATGGAAGCGGACCAAAACCCTCACGGTATTTGGTCTTCTCCGTGGGGCACCGCGGAATCCTGGGGGGGAGGTTCTCGGCTCAGATGTCCAGGTTGGACACTTCCACCGCGTGCGCCTCGATGTACTGGCGACGGGGGTCCACCAGCTCCCCCATGAGGATGGTGAAGAGCTCGTCGGCCCTCTGGGCGTCGTCCACCTGCACACGGAGGAGGGTCCGGCTGGAGGGCTGCATGGTGGTCTCCCAGAGCTGTTGGGGGTTCATCTCCCCCAGCCCCTTGTAGCGCTGGATGGTGACGCCGTGCATCCCCCCCAGGTCCCGGAGGATGCTGTCCCGCTCCTCGTCGGAGTAGGCGTAGAGGACCTGCTTCCCCTTGGAGATCCGGTAGAGAGGAGGGAGGGCGATGTAGACATGCCCTCCTTCCACCAGTTCCCGCATCTTCCGGTAGAACAGGGTGAGGAGGAGGGTCCGGATGTGGGACCCGTCCACGTCCGCGTCGGTCATGAGGATGATGCGGTGGTAGCGGAGCTTGGAGATGTCGAACTCGTCCCCCACGTTGGTCCCCAGGGCGGTGATGAGGTCCCGGATCTGCATGTTCTGGAGCATCTTGTCCAGCCGGGACTTCTCCACGTTGAGGATCTTGCCCCGCAGGGGAAGGATGGCCTGGAACTCCCGGTCCCGCCCCTGCTTCGCGCTCCCCCCGGCCGAGTCTCCCTCCACGATGAAGAGCTCCGACTGGGCCGGATCCCGTGAGTGGCAATCGGCGAGCTTCCCGGGGAGGCCCCCGCCGTCGAGGAGCCCCTTGCGGCGGGTGAGCTCCCGCGCCTTCCGGGCGGCCTCGCGGGCCTCGGCCGCCTGCAGCGCCTTCATCACGATGGTCTGCGCCACCGAGGGGTGCTCCTCCAGGTACTCCCCCAGCTTCTCGTAGACCACGCTCTCCACGAGGCCCTTCACCTCCGAGTTCCCCAGGCGTCCCTTGGTCTGCCCCTCGAACTGCGGCTCCAGGAGCTTCACCGCCACCACGGCGGTGAGGCCTTCCCGGGTGTCCTCGCCGGTGAGCCCTTCCCGGTCCCCCTTGATGAAGTTGTGCGACTTCGCGTAGTCGTTGAGGATCCGGGTGAGGGCGGAGCGGAACCCCATGAGGTGGGTGCCTCCGTCGACGGTGGGGATGTTGTTGGCGTAGGTGAGGACCACCTCGTTGTACCCGTCGTTGTACTGGAGGGCCACGTCCACCTCGAGGGACTCCTTGCGGGCGTGGATCTCCATGGCCGGCTGGAAGAGCGGCGTCTTGTTGGCGTTGAGCTCCTCCACGAACTGGCGGATCCCACCGGAGTAGCGCAGCACCACGTCGGTCCCGTCGCGCTCGTCCCGGAACCGGATGGTGGCGGACGGGTTGAGGAACGCGAGTTCCCTCAGGCGGTGCTCCACGATGTCCTTGTCGAAGGAGACGGTCTCGAAGATCTCCGGGTCCGGCAGGAAGCGCACGGCGGTGCCGGACCCCTCGGCCGGCCCTTCGGTGGTGAGGGGGGAGAGGGGGACCCCCCGCTCGTACCGCTGGAAGTACTGCCGTCCCTCCCGCTTCACCCGTACCTCCACGAAGCGGGAGAGGGCGTTCACCACGTGGACGCCCACTCCGTGGAGCCCTCCCGAGACCTTGTAGGTCTGGCGGTCGAACTTGCTCCCCGCATGGAGGACGGTCATCACGATCTCCAGGGTGGGGCGGTGGTACCGGGGATGCTCCTCCACCGGGATCCCCCCGCCGTTGTCGGTCACCGTGCAGGTCCCGTCCCGCCCCAGGACGACCTCGATCTCGGTGCAGGCGCCGCGCAGCACCTCGTCGATGGAGTTGTCCACCACCTCGTTGATCATGTGATGGAGCCCCCGGGAATCGGTGGACCCGATGTACATCGCCGGGCGCTTCCGCACCGCGGAGAGCCCTTCCAGGATCTGGATCGAGTCCGCGCCGTACGAATTGGCCGTGGGGTGCACTCCGTCTTGCGCCATGGAAAGGGGTCCCCCCGGAAGGGGGTGATTCTCGGGAGGGGGCCCCCGCCTTAAGCATATCCGTCGGCAGTGGCACGGAGGGGTCCCGGGCGGCCGTACGAGGGCCTCCCGCGGGCCCCGGACGGGAGGCGATAAATGGGGGCGGGATTTGGGCCCCCCGTGCCTTCCACACCCAGCGAGATCCGGCGGTGGTACGTCCCGTTGAGCCGGGGCCACATGGAGGGGGAACCCCACAGCGCGGTGGGGTCCGGAGCCCTTCTGGAGGAGGTCCTCTTCGGCTTCATGGACGGGATCGTGACCAACCTGGCCCTCATCGCGGGCCTGGTGGCCGCGGTCTCCACCTCCCACGAGATCGCCCTCGCGGGGATCGCGGCCACCCTCGCCGGAGCCACCAGCATGTTCGTGGGGGCCTACATCTCCTCCCACGCGCGCTACGAGCACGCCCTCCGGGAACTGGAGCGGGAGCGCCGGGAAGTGGATGAGATCCCGGACGAGGAGCGGGCGGAGATCCGGGAGATCTATCGGCGCCGCGGGTTCACGCCGGAGGAGGTGGCGATCCTGGAGCGCCGGATCACCGCCAACAAGGACCTCTGGGTGGACATGATGATGCACGAGGAGCTGGGGTTTTCCGACGAGGATCTCTCCCGACCCCCGCTGCGCCACGGAGCCGCCATCGGCCTCTCCTACCTCGTGGGCTCCCTCCTTCCGCTCATCCCGTTCCTCATCCTTCCGGCGGCGAACTTCCAGGGCACCCTGGGTCCCCTCACCGTCCTCTGGACGATGTTCGTGGTGACCCTGGTATCCAGCAGCGTCATCCTCCTCGCCCTCGGGGCGGTGAAGGAACGGTTCGGGGCCGGCCGACCCCTCCGGGGCGCCCTGCAGCTCTTGGGCGTTGGGCTGGGGGGCGCCGCGGCGGTGTACGTGATCTCGGCCATCATCACCTCCATCCGGTGAGGCCGCCCGGGGCGGGTCTTTTTATGCTCGGCACCATGGCTCCCCCTCCCGGAGCGGGCCCGCGCTCGGGCCCCCTGCTGGACCCCTCATGACCCCGGACGAGCCTTCCCACGAGGCCCCCTCCCCGCCGCCGGAGAGGAGCCCCCCGACCGAATCCCCGGAGGAGGGGAAGGAGACCCCCGAGCCCGTAGCGGAAGCACCCCCGGAGCCGCAGGACGACTGGCAACGGAGGTATCACTACCTCCTCGCCGACTTCGAGAACTTCCGCCGACGGACCCAGCGGGAGGTGGACCATGCGGTGGAGCGCGCCCGGGGCCAGATCCTCCTCAAAACCATCGACCTCCACGAAGGGATCGAGCACACGCTGGAGAAGCTCCCTCCCGACGCGAAGGCCCTCCGCGCGGGGCTCACCCTCGTCCTCTCCAACTTCGACGCGTTCCTCCGGGGGGAGGGGGTGGAGCCGGTGGCCCGCCCGGGCGACCCTTTCCGGCACGATCTCCACGAGGCCGTGGGACAGGTGGCGCCCACCCCGGAGGCCCCCGAGGGAACGGTGGCGGTGGTGGTCCAGCAGGGGTACCGGACCGCGCAGGGGCTCCTACGCCCGGCCAAGGTGATGGTGGCCCGGGCTCCGGAGGAGGGGGAGGGCGCCCCGGAGACGCCCGCGGTCCCCCGGGACGAACCCTCTTCCGGGTAGGTCTCCGGCAGGTGCCGGTCCGCAAAGGTTCAAGAGAGCGGGAAGCCCACCGTCCTCGGGGAATGCCCATGGCCCAGAGGAGTTCCGAGCTGAGCGCCTTCTACACCCGCACCATGGAGGAGCGCCGGAAGGCCATCCAGGAGTTCGCCGGCCTCTCGGAGGCGGAGATGGCCGCCTACGCGATCCCCCCCGGCGTCGACGGAGCCATCCTGAACCGGATGATCGAGAACGTGGTGGGCGCGTTCCCCCTCCCCCTGGGGGTCGCCACCAACTTCCGGATCAACGATCGGGATTACCTCATCCCCATGGCCATCGAGGAACCCAGTGTGGTGGCGGCCGCGAGCCACGCGGCCAAGATCGCCCGTCCCCGGGGCGGCTTCCATACCCAGCTGGACCCCCCCATCATGATCGGGCAGGTGCAGCTATTGGGCGTCCCGGACCCCCACGCCGCCCGGCTGCGGATCCTCGGGGCCCGGGAGAGCCTCCTGGGAAAGGCCAACGAGAAGGACCCCATGCTGAACAAGGTAGGGGGAGGGGCCCGGGACCTGGACGTGCGGGTCCTCCCCACGCCCCGGGGAACGATGCTGGTGGTCCACCTCCTGGTGGACGTCCGGGACGCCATGGGGGCCAACGCGGTGAACACCATGGCGGAGGCCCTGGCGCCGGAGCTCGCCGCCCTTTCGGGGGGCCGGAGCAACCTGCGGATCATCAGCAACCTCGCCGTCCACCGGTTGGCCCGGGCGTGGGCCACCTTCCCCCGGGAAGCCCTCTCCGGGGAAGGGCGGTCCGGAGAGGAGGTGGTGGAGGGGATCCTCGACGCGTGGAACTTCGCGGCGCACGACCCCTTCCGCTGCGCCACCCACAACAAGGGGATCATGAACGGGATCTCCGCGGTGGTGCTGGCCACGGGGAACGACTTCCGCGCCATCGAGGCGGGGGCCCACTCCTACGCGGCCTGGAAAGCCCGGGCGGGGGGGACCATCGCGCCGCTCACCACCTACGAGAAGGATCCCCACGGAGATCTCGTGGGGACCATCGAGCTGCCGCTGGCCGTGGGCCTCATCGGAGGGGCCACGGCGGTCCACCCCACCGCCCGGGCCAACATCAAGCTCCTGGGGGTGCGGACCGCGGGCGAACTCGCGGGCGTCATGGCCTCGGTGGGCCTCGCCCAGAACTTCGCCGCGCTCCGGGCCCTGGCCAACGAGGGGATCCAGCGGGGCCACATGGCCCTCCATGCCCGGAACATCGCCGTCACCGCCGGGGCGGCTCCGGGTGAGGTCGACGCCCTCGTCGCCCGCCTCATCGGGGAGCACGCCATCCGGCTGGACCGGGCCCAGGCCATCCTGGCCGAGATGCGCCGGACGAAAGGATCCGCCTGAGACGCTGGTTCCATGTCGGCCACCGTGGGGGTGCTGGCCCTGCAGGGGGATGTCCCCGAGCACCGGGACCTCCTAGTCCGGGTCCCGGGGATCGGGAGCGTCCTCGAGGTCCGCACCCCGGAGCACCTGGAGCGTGTGGGGGCCCTCTTCCTCCCCGGGGGGGAGAGCACCACCGTCTCCCGCCTCCTCGATGAGTTTCAGCTCCGGGAGCCCCTCCTGCGGCGCCTCCGGGAGGGGCTCCCGGCCTTCGCCACCTGCGCGGGGCTCATCACCCTCGCGAAGGAGATCGAGCCTTCCCCCCACGGGAGGGATCCGTCCCCCCTCGGGATCTTGGACGTCCGGGTCCGCCGCAACGACTACGGACGCCAGGTGGACTCCTTCGAGCTCCCCTTGAGGTTCCCGGGCCTGGGGGAAGCGGAGTTCCTCGCCGTATTCATCCGGGCGCCCCGGATCCTCCGGACGGGACCCCGGGTGGAGGTCCTTGCCACCGATGGGAAGAGCCCGGTGGCCGTGCGGGAAGGCCGGATCTGGGGGCTCACGTTCCACCCCGAGCTCGCAGGGGACATCCGCCTCCATCGATGGTTCCTCGAGAGCACCGGAGTCCTGCCCTCGGCGCCCGGCGTCGCGGGCGCTTCCCCGCGCGCCGGGTAGACCCCCCGGGGCAAGTTCCATACGGGACGACCCCTATCCCGTGACGGGGTCGATCCGTGTCCGTGCTCCGGACCCTCCGCGTTCCCGTCGCCGTGACCCTCCTCCTCCTCGTTGCCCTGTGGTCAACCCCTTCGGGGACATGGGAGAGGGCTCCGCCGGTTCCGGCCCCCTCGGGTCCCCTTCTTGCGGGGAATCCCCCGATGCCCGGGAGTGGGCCCGGGGCCCGTCCGCTCCCCGGTTACGTGGGAGTCCCTTCCACGATCCGGGCCCACCTGGCCCCGTCGCCCGGCACCGAGGACGTCACCGTGGGCCTCGCCCTCTCACCCCGCACCCCGCTTCCCGTGGTGGACGCGTTCCGGACCTACTTCCGGAGCCTGGGGATCGCTCCCTCCTTCGATGCGGCAAGCCACTCCCTCGTGCTTCGCGGCCCCGTGGCCGCCCAGGAGCGTGCGTTCTCCACGTCCCTGGCCCAGTGGCAGTCCCCTGGCTTCCCGGGAGAGTTCGCGGAATCTCCGCCGACCCTTCCCGCCGGCCTCGCTCCCTGGGTCCGCCTCGTGGGAGGCCTTGACGGGGGCCTCCGTGCACGGGAGGACATCGCCCGATTGCCCGGGACGATGGACCCGGCGTCGAGCGGGTTCCTCACTCCCCAGGATATGGAGGACGCCTACAACGCAACCTCCGTCTACGCTCTGGGGGACCTGGGGCAGGGGGAGACCATCGGCTTCGCCGAGATGTGCGACCCCACCACTCCCACATCCCAGTATGCCACCGACCTCCATGAGTTCGACGCGCAGTTCCTCCCCGCCTACCCCTATCCCAACGTCACCTTCGTGGGTTCGGGGGCCGCCTCATGTCCCTCCGGGGACGGCTACGCGGGCTGGAACGTGGAGACCAACCTGGACATGCAGTGGGCCCACGTGATCGCCCCGAAGGCGAACCTCGTGGTCTGCCTGGACCTCTATACGCCCTACAACTGCGACGAGGAGATGGTCACCCAGAACATCTCCATCATCTCCAACAGCTTCACCGCGCTGGAGGACGAGCCGGCCCTGTGGTCCCTCGCGGCCCAGAAGGGAAGCACCCTGTTCTCCGCGGCGGGGGACTATCTCGCGTGGCCCCTCCAGGATCCGGCCTACCCGGCCGCCGACCCCAATGGGATCGACGTGGGAGGGACCGCGCTCTCCGTGACCGGTTCCGGATCGTACCGGAACGAGTCGGTATGGAACGGGACGTGTTCGGGACCTTACGGGCCGGTGGCGTGCGGTACCGGGGGAGGCTGCGACCCCTACAACGCGCCGCCTCCCTGGCAGATGAATGCCACCGGCTTCCCCGGCCCCTGCACGGTGAGGGAGCACGGAGGCCCCGACGTGGCCATGGATGCGAGCCCCGCCACCGGGGTCACCATCGTGGTGAACGGCTCGGCCTACTCGGGGTACGGGGGTACTTCCCTCTCCACGCCCATGTGGGCGGCGGTCCTGGCGCTCCTCTACCGCGGGACCGGGGCGCACCCCATCTTCTTCGCCCCCACCGCATATCTTCTCGCCTCCACGAGCTCGCCCAGCTCCCCCTACCACCCCATCACGCAGGGGAGCAACGGATATCCGGCCACCGCGGGTTGGGACCCGGCGACGGGTCTCGGAACGCCGAACATCGGGGCCATGCTGGATCTCCTCAAGGGGCCTCCCCGCGTCTCGGTGGGGGTTCCCGCGGGACCCGTGGAGACCGGCTCCTACGTCCATGTCCGCGCCACGGTCTCGGGCGCCTGGGCCCCCCTCGACGTCACCTGGAGCGTGGACGGGGTCGTGGATCCCCAGGCACCCAACGCGACCCGCTGGACGTGGGTCCCCGCAACCCCGGGGACCTACCAGATCTCCTGCCACATCCTCGACGCGGAGGGAGCATCCGCCACCAGTTCCTCCGTATCGGTGACCGTGGTGCCCGGCCCCTCCGTCTCCCTCCGGGCCTCCCCCACGTTCGGGGACTACCGGGTGCCCATCGAGCTCAACGCCTCCGCCTCCGGAGGCTCGGGAAGCTATGCCTTCTACACCTGGTACGCCAACGGGACCGAGATCGCCAACACCACGACCCCGACGTTCCGGTGGGACGCGAACCTCTCCGGAGACTACCCCCTCACGGTCCGGGTGCAGGATACGGCGGGAGGAGGGGCCACGGCCTCGGTGGAGGTCCGGATCAATCCCCCTCTCTCGGTCCTCCTGGACTACTTCCCGTCGAGCGTGGACACCGGGATCCCCGTGAACCTCACCGCCTACCGGACCGGAGGAGCGGCACCGTACGTCTACCAGTGGACCCTGAATGGTTCCCTTCTCGGCCAGACCACCGTGCCGTGGCTCCGATGGACCCCTCCCGGGACCCTCCCGGCCCACTACGACATCGGTGTGGTGGTCCAGGATGCCCTGGGGAGCACCGCCTCCTCTCCCCCTCTCTCCCTGGTGGCGGTGCCCCCTCCCCAGTTCCACCTCTCCCTCCCCTCGCGGGATCCGGTCGACGTGGGATTCCCCAGCACCGTGATGGGCGCCGTTTCGGGGGGCACCGCGCCCTTCCTGGCGACCTGGTCCGTGGATGGTTCCACGATGGACACCGGGACGGACCTGAACCTCACGCTCATGGAATCCATCCCGGGGAACTACACCATCCAGGGGATCCTCTCCGACGCGGATGGAGCCCGAGCCAACTCCACACCTGTCCTGCTCCGGGTGAACCCTGCCCCTCTCACGGTGGTGGAGGGACCCCGGAGCGTCTCCGTGGGGCAATGGGTCACGTACCGCGCGGGCATCTCCGGGGGCACTCCTCCCTTTTCCATCTCCTGGCAGGGGACCCTCCCCAACGGTTCCCTCTCGGGAGGGGGCGAGGATTTCTCCATCCGGTGGAACGCCACGGGGGAGTTCCTCGTCCGCCTCGCCCTCACCGATTCGTTCGGGGTCGCGGCCCCCGTCGCGGTGGCCCACGTGAACGTGACCCCCGCCGTCCAGAACCCCCTCCT
>JAJZYH010000040.1 GCA_021798195.1 Thermoplasmata archaeon | reverse complement strand
GAGGATGCGCGGCGGGAGTTCCTCGCGAGCCTCGCCCCTCCCGGGACCTCCCTCTCGTTCGACGAGGAGGGCCCCGATGAAGTCGACCCGGGGAACCCCTGAAGCACCCGGGGGTCGGGGGCGGAGGGGCCCCTTCCCCGGGGAGAGCTAATAGGGGCCCCTCCGTGTGGCCCGGGGCCATGGACCTGGAGGAGAGGCTCGCTCTGGTCCGCCGGAACGCGGCGGAGGTCATCACGGAGGGGGACCTCCGGAACCTCCTCGAGACCCAGGAGCGCCCCCGCGCCTACATCGGCTACGAGCCCAGCGGGCTCTTCAGCGTGGGCCAGCTGGTCACCATCCGGAAGGTGCAGGACCTCTCGGCGGCGGGCTTCGACGTCACCGTCTTCCTCGCGGACTGGCACGCCCTCATCAACGACAAGCTGGGGGGCTCCCTGGAGCGGATCCGGCAGGCGGGGAAGGTGATGGTCCAGACCTTCGGGAGCCTGGGCACCACCGGGGCCATCCGCTTCCGGTGGGCCACGGACCTCGTCTCCCAACCCACCTACTGGGAACGGGTGATCCGGGCGGCCAAGGCCATGAGCGTCGCCCGGGTGAAGCGGGCCATGACCATCATGGGTCGCCGGGAGGAGGAGGCGGAGGTCGACGCCGCCAAGCTGTTCTACCCGGCGATGCAGGTGGCGGACATCTTCGAGCTCCCGGTGGACCTCGCCTACGCGGGGCTGGACCAGCGGCGAGCCCACGTGCTGGCCCGGGAGGTGGCCCACCATCACCATTGGCCGGTCCCGGTGGCTCTCCACACCCCCCTCATCTCCTCGTTGAAGGGCGGGGGCCGGATGAACATGGACGAGGGGGGGCTCGTGGAGAGGAAGATGTCCAAGAGCGATCCCAGCTCGGGGATCCCCATCCCGGCCCCCGACGAACTCGTGGAGGAGCGGATCCGCGCCGCGTACTGTCCGGCGAAGGAGGTGGAGGGGAACCCGGTGCTGGAGATCGCCCAGCACGTGGTGCTCCCGTGGCGGGGGGAGATCCCGGTGGAGCGGCCCGCCCGGGCGGGGGGCCCCCGGACGTACACGACCCCGGAGGAGCTCCTGGGGTCCTGGCGGGCCGGGGAGATCCACCCCATGGACCTCAAGGGCGCGGTCATCCGCGCCCTCCAGGAGATCCTCGCTCCGGCGAACCGCTTCTTCCGGGAGCATCCGGAGGCGCTGCAATCCGTTGCGTCGCCTCCGCCGGGAAGCTCGGGGGAGCTCCCGCCACCGCGCGGGGGCCCCTCCAATCACTCTTAAATACCGCCCGCCCTACGCGCTCGGGCCCGTGAGCCGAGGGACGCTTCCCGCGTCCCTTTGACGCGAGGTGACGCACATGGCACGACCCATCTTCGTACGGTTCGAGACGCCGCAAGAGATCGCCGACAAGGCCCTGCAGCTGGTGCAGGTGGCCCGGGAGACCGGCAAGGTCCGGGTGGGCACCAACGAGGTGACCAAGAGCTCGGAGCGGGCCGAGGCGAAGCTCGTGGTGATGGCCGAGGACGTGGACCCCGCCGAGATCCTGGTGCACGTCCCCATGCTCTGCGAGGAGAAGCGCATCCCCTACCTCTACGTCCCCAAGAAGCAGCGCCTGGGCCAGGTGGCCGGCCTCTCCAAGAGCGCCGCCAGCGTGGCCGTGGTGGAACCCGGCGAGGGGAAGAAGCTCCTGGAGGAGCTCGCCGCCAGCTTCTCCACCCTGAAGGCCTGATCTCCCGGAGCGGGGGAGCGCGAGGGAACATGGCGGAGGACAAGGGATCGCCGGCCGAGGTGGTGGAGCTGGTGGGCCGGACGGGGATGGCCGGAGAGGCCACCCAGGTCAAGGTGCGCGTCTTGGCGGGACGGGACCGGGGGAAGATCATCACGCGGAACGTGATGGGTCCGGTCCGCGTGGGGGACGTCTTGATCCTGCGGGAGACGGCCCGCGAGGCGCGCAAGCTGTCGGTCCGGTAGACGGGCAAGGTGGGGAAGTCACATGGTGACCAAGCGCAACTGCTCCTTCTGCGCCGGGGAGATCGAGCCGGGGACCGGCATCCTGTTCGTCAAGCGCGACGGGAGCCAGTTCTACTTCTGCTCCGGGACCTGCCGGAAGCATCAGATGAACCTCTCCCGCGTGGGCCACCGCTGGAAGTGGACCCGGGCCCACGCGTTGAAGAGGGAAGCGGCGCAGGGATCCCACGTTCCGTCCGTGCCCGCGTCGAAGCCGGCCCCTCCCGCCCGGCGCTCCCGGGAGGGCCGGGGCGCGCAGCCCGGGCCCGGCAAGGACTCTCCGCCGCCGGCCGCTGTGCCGGAGAAACCCGCTCCCTCCCCGGAACCCTCCGGGGAAGCCTCTGCGGTCCCGGAACCGGATTCCGGGAAATCCGCACCGGCCCCCCCGTCCGGTGCGAAGAAGGGAGGCGCCCCTCGACGCAAGGCGACGAAGGCTCCCAAGGAATCCCCCCCGGCGTAGGAGGGGAGAAGGCGGTTCCCGCCTCCCCGGGCGTCCGATCCGCAGGGACCCAGAAGGCACCTCACGCGCCCTTCCCGTGGACCGTCACATCCATAACGGCGTGACGAGACCCTCGGAGGATGCGAGAGGCCTCTGGGGATACGGCCGGGGATGGAGAGGCCTGGGTCCGTCCCTCGGAGCTGGGGGAGTATGCGTTCTGCCCCCGCTCCTGGTGGTACTCGCGCCATCCGGATAGGTTCCCGGGGAGGGTGGATACGACCCGCGGGGCCCCGGCCCGCGCCCGGGGGCTCCGGGTCCATGGGACCCTGGAACGCCGGCACGTCCGGGCCCAGGAGGGCTCGGGGGTCGTGTATGCCCTCCTCTTCGCGGCGGCGTCGGTCCTCCTCGTCCTGGGAACATGGTGGTTCCTGCGCTGACGTGGCTCGAGGCCCATGCGCCCCTCCTGGGACTCCTGGGCCTCTTCGTGGTCTGGGGGTGGGCCCTCCTGCGCCTTCGGAGGGCCCTCCGGGGTCGTGCCGGAGGCCGCGTGGTCGCCACCGACGGAGGCGGGACGGGGCTCCCGGGAACGTGGCTCGAGTCCCGGAGGCTCCGGCTCCGAGGACGTCCGGACGAGATTCGGATGGGACCGGACGGGCGCTACTTCCCGGTGGAGATCAAGAGCCGGCCGGCGCCGCACGGGGCTCCCCTCGCCTCGCACCGGTTGCAGCTCCTGGCCTACTGCGCCCTCCTGGAGGAGGCGACGGGGGTTCCTCCGCCGTTCGGACTCCTGGTGTACGGGGACGGGCGGGAGATCCGGGTCCCGTGGGACCCGAAGGCCCGGCGGGAGCTTTCCCAGGCGCTCGCCCGGATCCGTGGCCCCTACCGGGGGGAGATGCGTCCCGCTTATCCCCGGTGCTCCGTGTGCCGGTTCCGGTCCGGGTGCCCCGGCGCCCAGGAGGCGGGGATCGCTCCCGAGGGGTCCCGTCGCGGGACGTCAGGTTTTTGAGTCCCTCGGGGTCTGGGGCCGCCATGCCCGAGGCGGCCCCGACGGAGCGCACCCTGGTCCTCGTGAAGCCCGACGGGGTCCGACGGGGGCTCATGGGGGAGGTCCTCTCCCGATACGAACGCAAGGGACTCAAGGTGGTGGCGGCGAAGCTCATGGTGGTCCCGGTGGCGCTCGCGGAGCGCCATTACGAGGAGCACCGGCAGAAGCCGTTCTTCGGCGAGCTGGTCCGTTTCATCACCTCGGGACCGGTCCTCGCCCTGGCGGTGGAGGGCAGGCAGGCGGTGGCGGTGGTGCGGGCCCTCAACGGGGCCACGAAGCCGTGGGAGGCGCTTCCCGGGACCATCCGGGGGGACCTCGCCTCCGCCCTCACCCCCAACGTGGTCCACGCTTCGGACTCCCCGGCCACCGCAGAGCGGGAACTTGCCCTCTACTTCCGTCCCGAGGAGTACTGTCCGTACTCCCGGGTGGACCAGGAGTACCTCTAGCCCGGCGGGGGGATGGGTGGTGAGGGAGGCCTTGCCCCCGGGAACCCTCCGAAGGGCGGTGGATGCCCTCCGGCGGGGCGACGTGGTGCTCTATCCCACGGACACGATCCTGGGGCTCGCCGTCCGGCCGGACAGCGAGGCGGCCCTCCGGCGCCTGTTCCACCTGAAGGCGCGTCCCGAAGGGGCCCCCGTCTCGGTGGCGTTCTCCTCCTGGGAGGAGGTGGAGAATGTGGCCCGGCTGGACCCGCCCCGCCGGCGCGCCCTCCGGGAGCTCCTCCCCGGGCCGTACACCCTTCTCCTGCCCGCCCGGCGGAAGCTCTTGTCGCGCTGGCCCGGTGGCCTCTTCGGCCCCCAGGGCACCGTGGGGGTCCGGATCCCGGACCACCCTGTGGCCCGGGCCCTGGCCCGCGCGGCGGGACCCGTGACCTCCACATCCGCGAACCGCCACGGGGAGCCGACGTGCCGGACGGTGGCCGAGGCCCGGCGCATCTTCGGGGACGGCGTGGCGGTGTACCTGCCCGCCGATCCCCCTCCCCGGGGAGTCCCCTCCACCCTGGTGGACCTGTCCCACTCCCGTCCCCGCGTGGTTCTCCGGAGGCGCCCATGACCCCCCCGGAGGCCGAGGTGGAGCTCTGGCGGAGGGCGGGGCGGATCGGGGCCGCCGCGAGGGACCTGGGGGCGGGGCTCCTGCGGCCCGGCGCGGGGCGCCGGGACGTGGCCGAGGAGGTGGAGCGGTACATCCGCGCCCAGGGGGCGGAACCCGCCTTCCCCGTGAACCTCTCCATCAACGACGAGGCCGCCCACTACACGCCCGCGCCGGAGGACGACCACCGTTTCCGCGCGGGGGACCTGGTGAAGGTGGACGTGGGGGCGCACCTCGACGGGCACATCTCGGACACGGCGGTGACGGTGGAGATCGGAACCTCCCGGCACGGGGCGCTCCGGCAGGCCTGCCGGGATGCCCTGGCGGCGGCGGAGGGGAAGGTCCGGGACGGGGTCCCCATCGAGACCCTCTCCGCGGCCATCGAGACAGCCATCCACGCCCGGGGCCTGAAGCCGGTCCGGAACCTCACCGGGCACACCATCGAGCCGTACCTCCTGCACGCCGGCACGTCGATCCCCAACGCCACGGGCATGTCCTCGGGGGAGCTCCGGGCCGGGCAGGTGGTGGCCATCGAGCCGTTCGCCACCAACGGGAAGGGAGAGATCCGGAACGGCCCCTTCGGGAACATCGTCCGGTTCCGGGGCCCGCCGTCCCCGGAGCGGGCCCCGGAGCTCGCGGAGCTCTACCGCCGGTTCTCCACGCTCCCGTTCTGCGCCCGGTGGGTGGCGGACGAGGATCTCCGGGAGATCCTCCTCCGGTCCCGCCGGTACCTCCAGACGTATCCCGTCTTCGTGGAGGAGGGCCGGGGGATGGTGGCGCAGGCGGAGCACACCCTCTGGGTCCGGGAAGACGGAGCCGAGGTCCTCACCCCGTGAGGGGGGACGGGACCCCTTTCAGACGGAATCGAGGGCCCCCGCACAGGCGCTGCAATCGCCGTGGGCGGGAGTGAGGTCCCGGGCGAGACGGGTGAGCGTGCGCGCCACGGCGGGGCGATCCTCCGGGGGGATGAGCTCCACCAGGCCGTCCACGAAGCTCGTCATCTCCCCCTCGAGCCCCTGGAGGGCGTCGGAGCCCCCCGGGGTGAGCTCCACGAGCACCACGCGGCGATCCCCGGGCGGGGCGCGGCGCGCCACGAAACCCAGGGACTCCAGGTGGTCCACGAGGCCCGTGACGGTGGGGAAGGTGACGTCGAGCCACTGGGAGAGCTTCCCCATGGGGATGGTCCCGTGGTCCCTCAGGCAGCGGAGGACCCAGAACTGGGAGACCGTGAGCCCACGCCTCCTGAGGTTCTGGCGGAGCTGGCCCAGGATGCCCCGGGTGGTGATGAAGAGGGCCTCCCACACCGCGTTGGGGGCCCGGGGTACGGGCGCTTCCCAGATGGCTTTGGCCCGGGCCGACATGAAGGGTTCGACCCCGGAAGGCCGGGGATTCAATATAAGGATGGTCCGGGCAATCGCCGCGAGGCGATCCTCCCCTGGTCCCACGGACCTCCTCTCCGTGCCATCCGCTTCCCGGGAAAGTGGGGAGCCATGATGCCGCCGCGGAGAGGGGGCGGCAAGAGTCCCTCTCCTCGGGGATCCCATTCGTGCACCGTTCCCGCTCCATCTCAGGCGAAGCGGCTCCCGGTGAGGTGGAACTCCCGTCGCGCGGGCGACGCGTGGACTGCGGGTGGCCCGCGCATCTCAGGGGGCGGAGGCCGTCCGGACCACCCGTCGTCTTCATGAACCGGTGCCGTCCTGGGGAGCCCCGTGTCCTCCAGCCTCCCCAAGAGCGGACCCGCGGCACCCGGCCGCGCCAGCCGGACCCCGGAGTTCGATGCCGCCCTCCTTGCGAGCTTCCAGAAGGACCCCCAGCGGTTCCAGCGCGCCACCCGCCGGGAGCTCCTCGTGGCCATCCTCCTGTTCGCCCTGGGCGTCCTCATCGCCTGGCTGGGGGCGTTCGTGATCACCGACCGGCAGGGGGGCCTCACGCTCCTTTCCGTGGCGGCCTTCCCCATCCTCCTGGGACTCACCGTGGTGGACTCCCTGAGGTTCCGCTGGCGCCTGGAGGCCCGCGTCGGCACCTCCCGGCCCGCCGCGGACGCGTAGGCCGCGCCCGGACCGCCTACGGGGCCTCGGCCCGGGCGAGCTGCGCCCCCTGCACCATGGCGGCGAGCTTCTGGTAGGCCACCTCCAGACGCCGGGTCCGGAGGCCGCAGTCGGGATTCACGTAGACCCGCGACGGGTCGCCCAGGATCTCCGCGGCGTGGAGGATCCGGCGCTTCACCGTCAGGGGGTCCTCGATGGGGTCCTGGTGGTTGTCCACCACACCCACGCCCACCTCCCGGCCGTCGTCGTACTCGCGGAACAGGGCGAGGTCCGCGTAGCCGTCCTCGTCGGGGGTGTCCCGGTTGGCGAACTCCCAGAGGAACTGGGAGCACCTCTTCATCTCCAGGAAGGCGGGGAAGAGGCTCCGGTAGTTGGAGTAGCAGACGTGCATGCAGAACTTGGCCTCGAGCCCCTGGGTGGCCTCGTTGAACCCCTCCACCACCAGTTCGGCCTCGTCGGGGTGCGTCCCGGCGGCGGGCTCGTCGATCTGGATCACCCGGGCCCCGGCCGCCACCAGCGCCGCCAGGGTGGGGCGCAGCGCCCGGCGGGCGAGGTCCACGATGAGCTCCCGCTGGGCCGCGCGGCGGACCGCGCGGCCCCGCCAGCCGCGCTGCTTCGCGAGGTAGTGCTCGTTCCAGGACCAGTCGGCGAGGGTGTAGGCCCCGGTGACCGGGACCTTCACCGTCCGGCGGGCGTGGGCCTTCACGAACTGGAACTCGTCGACGTGGTAGGGGGCCTTGAGCCCCACCTCCCCCACGCAGGCCGCCTTGAGGTAGTACTTGTTGTCGAAGGACCGCACGTGGCCCAGGAACTTGAACCCGGTCATCTGCCGGATGGGATACTCGTACATCTCCACCCGGCGCGCCTCGCCGTCGTAGACGAGGTCGAGGCCCGCGGCCTCCAGGAACCGGATCCCGAAGAGGGCCCCCAGGTCGCGGAGGCCGGCCGTCCCCACTTCCGCCACCTCTCCCTTGAGGAGCTTCTTGTAGCGGGGATCGTGCTCCGGCACGAACTCCACCCGGGGCCGCCACAGGCGCAGCTCCTCCAGGGACTCGAGGGAGAGGGGTCCCCCGCGCAGCCCCTCCACGAGCCAGCGGGGTTTCATGAGGGACCCGATCTCCTGCGTGGGGAACAGCGGCGCCCGGCTCATGACACCCTCCTCCGGGAGGTCCGGTGGCGCGGCGTGGGGCGGGAGGCGCGGGTCCCGCGGCGGGAACGGGAGGTGGACGGGGCCCGTCGCGGAGTCCGTGCCGCCCTTCGCCGGGCCCGCGCGGGTGGAGTGGGCGCACGGACGCGGCGACGGGAAGGCGCGCGGGAACTCGCGTGCGCCGAGGGGCCCGTGGAGGCGAGGATGCGCCGGGCCGCGACGAGCACCTCGAGCTTCGCCTTGGCGGTCTCCCACGGCAGGAGGTCCAGGGGCGCACTGGCGCCCAGGTGGATGCCCGCCGGGTGCAGCCGGCCCTCCAGTTCGCGGACGAGGCGCGCGATCTCCAGGGGATCCTCGGGGAGGGACGTCCGGGAGTCGAGGCATCCCAGCCCCAGGACCCGTCCCGGCGGGAAGGCCCGGATCCGGGCGGGGTCGGTCTCGCTCAAGTCGATGCCGAACCCCTGCACCGGGAGCTTCGCGAGGAGGGGGAGCACCGGCGCCGCGTCCCCGTAGAAGGTCCAGACCAGGCTCTGGACCCCCTCGAGGGCGGAGGCGAGGGGGGCATAGGCCGCCACCACCTCGTTCTCCTTCTCCAACGAGGGAGGGTCCACCACCAGGAGCGGTTCCTGGATCTGGACGTGGGTGTAGCCCCAGCGCGCCAGGGCGCTCACCTCCCGGGCCAGCACCCCGGCCCAGGCCCGCGCCAGATCCCCGCGGGAAAGATCGGTCTCGTTCTCCGCGAGCCCGCTCAGGGTGTACGGGCCCGGCAGGAGGACCTTCCGGGGCAGGGGGGACTCCCGGAGGATGTCCAGGGGGAGCGCATCGGCGAGCACGCCGCCATCGGAGACCGGAGGTTCCGTGAAGATGGGGCGGCGGAAGAACGTGTTGGTCTCGAACCAGCGGGTGAGGGGGCCCGCACGGAGCCCCGGGATCCTCTGGGTGAAGGGGCGGAAGAGGTCCGCCCACTCGAGGAAGCCACCGGTGACCGCGGCGAACTCCCGGGAGGTCTCGAGCTCCACCACCTCCCGGGTGGCGCGGTCGTAGAGGCTCCGGACCTCCTCCGCGGTCCGGCGGCCCCGGTCCAGTTCCCGGGTCGCCGCCACGAGCTCCTCGTTCCGGGGGAGAGGCCCCGTGAGGGACAGGCTCAATCGGGCCATCGGACGCGTGCCACACGCCCCGAGTACTAATTCCCATCGCGTCCGGGGGTTGCGCCGGCGGCAACCCGCCCCCGATGGGGAAGGCTTAACTCGCCTCCTCGCCCCCCGGGGGAGGTATGGGCGGAGATGGGCCAGGGAAGGGGACCCGCGCCCGGGCCACGCTCGCCGGCGGCTGCTTCTGGTGCACCGAGGCGATATTCCAGGAGCTCCGGGGGGTGGAGAGCGTGGAGCCCGGCTACTCGGGGGGACACGTGGAGAACCCCACCTACGAGGAGGTCTGCACGGGCACCACCGGCCATGCCGAGTCGGTCCAGCTGACCTTCGATCCCTCGGTGATCTCCTATGCCGACCTGCTGCGCATCTTCTTCACGGTGCACGACCCCACCACCCGGGACCGGCAGGGGCACGACGTGGGGCCGCAGTACCGGTCGGTGATCTTCTTCCACGACGCGGAGCAGGAGAAGGCGGCCCGGGACGTCATGCGGGAGGTCTCCGAGGCACGGATCTGGAAGCACCCGCTGGTGACGGAACTTGTCCCCTTTCACGCCTTCTATCCGGCTGAGGAGCACCACCGGGACTACTTCCGGCGGAACCCGGGGACCGGCTATTGCTCTCTGATCATCGCTCCCAAGGTGGCCAAGTTCCGGGCCCGCTACGCGGACCGGCTTCGGAAGTGAGGGCGCGATCGAATCTCCGGGACGGGGAACGGCCAGGTGGATCTCATGGGGATTCGGATGTGCCCGGAGCCTTCCCCCACCCTGGGATCCGGCTCCCCCAACGATGGAGATGGGCCCGGACCTCCTCGGGGAGCACCAGGAGGACCAACATCCCCTGGGAGAGGAGCCTCGTCGCCGCGTTGAGCGCGTAGATCGCGGGACTCCCATCGGTGACAGGGGGGAATCCCACGGCGAACCAGATGAGCATGCCCAGGAGGAAGATCCCCAGGACCACGAATGCGGGACGAAGGTTCCTCCGGGAGGCCCACGGAAGGACGGCGGCGACGCCGAGGAGCCCCAGAAGCGTCCCGATGCCGTTCGCGCCGCCCCAGTA
>JAJZYH010000039.1 GCA_021798195.1 Thermoplasmata archaeon | reverse complement strand
TCTTCGTGGACCGTCACCATCGCCAACGAGACCTCCGCCACTCTTGCCTCGTGGGACCGGGTCCTCCGCCGCATGAAACGCCTCGACCCCAAGCGATGGGACCGGTGCCGGACCCAACCACCCCGTCGGGCCCGCCTCAAGGCGGTGCTTCACCCCGCGCTCTATCGTCTCCACGGGAACACCCTCGACCTCACCCTCTCTCCGTCCCATCACGTCCAGTTCGACCTGGCCCCCGTCAAGAATCCGCTCTTCCGGCACTATGGGGAGATATCTCACTGGAAATTCGGTCTCACCGTCACAGATCGGGCACTCGTGTTTCACTTCCACACCCCCGAGGAACGCCGGGAGGGAACGGGGATGGTGGGGGTGGACGTGAACATGCCGTCCGCCGACTACGCCACCACGGAGGGGGTGATGGGCTCCATTGACCTCACGCCCATTCCGCGGATTCAAGGGGCGATGGCCCGCAAACGCCAGAGGGTCCAGAGGGCCATTCCCACCGACCACCGCCTCCAGCGGCTCCACCTCCGACGGCTGAAGGGTCGGGAACGGCGGAGGGTGGACCCCCTCCTCCACATGGCGGCGAACCGTCTTGTCGCGGAGGTGGGGGACCGTGCCATCGTGTTGGAGGATCTGTCGAAGACGCAAGAAGAGCTCCGCAGGCAAGGGAGCAGGGACCAGCGACGAAGGCTTTCCGTCTGGACGCAGGGCCGGTTCCAGCGGTTCGTAGAGTACAAGGCCCGGACGCGTGTGCTCCACGTGAACCCTCGGGGGACCTCCACGGAGTGTCCCCGGTGCGGAGGTCGGCTGGACCACCCGGAGTGGCGACGGAGCATCTGCGGGAACTGCCAGGGCGACTGGCACCGGGACATGGTAGCGGCAACTTCCATCCTCTCCCGGGGCCATGTGGTCCTACGGGGCACGGCTCTTTCCCCGAGTGCGCTCCACGCGCTCCGGGAGGCCAGTCGGTGGGGTCCTTGCTCCGCCGACGGGCCGATGAAGGGGGACGAAGCGAATGCGAATCGAGAAGGATCACCTTCTCAATTCAAAGAGGAGTAGTAGTACTCTCCCTGCGTCCGCTGCTCCCGGTCCAGCACCGAACCCTCCTTGTTGATCCGGGGCCGGTGGGTCTCCTCGTCCCTTCGGAACGTCACCTGGACCTGGCGCAGTAGCCGGTTCATCCCCTCCCGCATGCTGAAGGGACCCTCGCCGATGCCCCGGGCCAGGGGATCTCCTTCCCGCCGGTCCTCCCGGAAGGTCATGAGGGCGTCGCAGGCGAGGTCCAGGAAGTAGACGTCATGGTCCACCACGAGGGCAGTGGAGGTCTCCCGCTCCACGAGGCGCCGGAGAAGGCGGGCCATATTCATCCTCTGGTTGGAATCGAGGTAGGCGGAGGGCTCGTCCAGGAGGTACAGCCGGGCCGGGCGCGCAAGGCACAGGGCGCACGCCGCCTTCTGGAGCTCCCCTCCGGAGAGCTTGGTGAGGGGGACCTCGAGGATCCCCGCGAGCTCGAGCCCGGGGACGAGGTCCCGCTGGAACATGGCGGCGTCCAGGGAGCCGCTGGCCGCGAGGGCGTCCACACGCTCCTGAAGGCTCCAGTCCCCCGTGGCCTTGAGGTACTGGGGTTTGTAGCTCACCGGGACACCCACGGGGGGCTCCCCCCGGGTGGGGGTCTCCACGCCCGCGAGCATCTTCACAAAGGTGGTCTTCCCCGTGGAGTTGGGCCCCACGATGCCCACGGTCTCCCCCTTGGCGAGCTCCCCGCCGTTCACCGAGAGATGGAACCCGGGGTACTCCTTCTCCAGGGCTCCGAAGCGGACCTGGGGGAACCGTCGGCCCGCGGGTTTGGGGGGATGGGAGGTGAAGCGGATGGGTTCGGTCCGGAAGCGGACGTTCTCGTCCTTGAGATACCCGTCGAGGTAGGTGTTGATGGCGGTCCGCATGGGGAGGGGGTGGGAGACCACGCCGAAGGCGGCCTCCTCCCCGTACAGGAGGTGGGACTGGTCCGCGAGGTAGTCCAAAAGGGCGAGGTCGTGCTCCACCACGAGGACCGACCGCGTCTCCCCCAGGTTCCGGATCACCCGGGCCACGAGGAGGCGATGCACGATGTCGAGGTAGCTCGAAGGTTCGTCGAGGAAGTAGAGGTCGGCGGGGGTGGCCAGGGTCCGGGCGAGGACGGCCAGCTGGAGTTCTCCCCCGGAGAGCTCCGAGAGGTCCGTCCCCTCCCGGTCCGAGAGGTTAAGCTGCGAAAGGGCTTCCCCCGGATCCCCCCCTCCTTCCTCCACGAACTGGCCCACCGTGGTCCCCTTCCGGTCGGAGAACACGTCGACGTACTGGGGCTTCACCACCGTCCGGATCTCCCCCCGGGCGAGGCGCTGGAAGTGGGTCTGGAGTTCGGTGCCCCGATATTGCCGGATCACCTCATCCCAGGAGGGAGGGTCGTCGTAGCGGCCCAGGTTGGGCCGCTCCTGGCCCGAGAGGAGGCGCAGGGAGGTGGACTTTCCGATCCCGTTGGGCCCCAGGAGGCCCACCACCCCCCGCGGCCGGGGGATGGGGAGGCGGTAGAGTCGGAACGTGTTGAGCCCGTAGCGGTGGACCATCTCATCTTCGGCCGCCTCGGGCGTGTTCAGGATCTTGATGGCGGTGAAGGGGCACTTGTGGACGCAGATGCCGCATCCGATGCAGAGCGTCTCGGAGATGATGGGCTTCCCGTCCGGCCCCCAGACGATGCACTCCTGGCCCATCCGGACCGGCGGGCAGTACGCCTGGCACTCGCCCTGGCATTCCTTGGGCTG
This sequence comes from Thermoplasmata archaeon, assembly GCA_021798195.1. Classification (GTDB taxonomy): domain Archaea; phylum Thermoplasmatota; class Thermoplasmata; order Lutacidiplasmatales; family UBA184; genus JAJZYH01. The sequence goes on along the minus strand of JAJZYH010000039.1, from coordinate 7,723 downwards.
GCAGCGGTCGGACAGGAGGACGGCGATGCGCGCCATGAAGATGTGCGGGAGGCCTCCGATCCCGGGGTCTAACCCGGCAGGAGCCCTTTGAGCTCGCCCAGCGTGGCTCGGTGTTCGGCCCGGACGTCGTACTTGTGGATCGATTCCTCGCTCTGGGTCTCCGCCTCCACCTCCACATCATCGGGGAGGTGTGCAAACTTCTTCCCGGTCAGGTAAAGGGCCGACCGGATCACATCCTCCACGAAGCGGGGCTTCCGGTGCGCCATGAGAACGAGCCGCCCCTCGTCCCCGCGCTTCAGGATGGCATATGTGGGCGCGCTCTGGGAGGCCTCGATCACCTCGAGGATCTCGTCGGCCTCCACTTCCACGTTCTCCGGGAGGATCAGGGTGAGCCGCGTCCGGTTCCTCTGGTTGTGGGTCACCACGGGCATCTCGGAAAGGGTCTTCCGGGAGAGTTCCGGGTACTCCCGGGCCAGCTCCTCCCGGCAGGTCTCCATGGCGCACGGGCACGCCGTGGTCCCCACGGCCTCGGCCCCGATGGCCTTGCGGACCACGGTGACCCCATCGTCGCGATGGGCCCACGCCTTGCCCACGAGGGTGAAGTCCTCCAAAGACTGCTTGTCCGGGGAGATCCCCCGCCGCAGGAAATATTCCGCCTCGGCCGTCACCTCGGCATCGGTGGCGTAGCTGTGGCGGGTGAGGAGTTCCCGGGCGATGGTGGCGCAGGCCGCCTCGAGGCTGGGGCTGGGGTGGAGGACGGTCTCGTCCACCACCTCCGCCAGGATTTGGGCGTTCCGGGAGAGATCGGACCCCTTGCGGCTCTCGGGGAGGTCCACGAACACCTGGAACGTGGCGGAAAGGGGCTGCATTCGCTCCGGCCGGAGGATGTTGAGGGGTTTGCGCACCCCGGTGATCCCCACCTTGCCCAGGGCGAGACGGGCGGTGGTGGGCATCATGGCATGGATGTCCTTCACAGTGCCCGCGAGGTGGTGGAACGCTAAAAGGGATTGCTGGATATCGCCCGGGTCATGTGTGCATGTGACACGGCTCCCCGGGAAGTACGGGGACGGGCGGGGTGGCGATGACGCTGGTCCCCATGACCGAGCCGGAGTTCCAGCAGTTCGTCGAAGCGAGCTGCGAGGAGTATGCTCGCTCCAAGGTACGTGCCGGAGTGGCCTCCGCGGAAAGGGCCCGGGAGGTGGCCCGGCAGGAGTTCCGTCACCTCCTTCCCGCCGGGCGGGGGACACCGGATCATTACTTCTACACCATCCGGGAGGACCCCTCGGGGACGGTCGTGGGGAGACTTTGGATGGCGCGCCGGGCCGACGAGGGCATCGCCCGGGCCTTTGTTTACGAGCTCTGGATCGAGGAGCCGTTCCGAAGGAAGGGGTTCGCGGAGAAGGCCCTCCGGGACCTGGAATCCGTGGCGCAGGGGATGGGCCTCTCGCGCATCGGGCTCCACGTGTTCGGCTACAACGAGCCCGCCATCGCGCTCTACCGGAAGCTGGGGTACGTGACCACCGACCTCATCATGGAACGTGCGCTGGAGTCTCCCCCGCAGGGGGGTCCTGTCGCGAATCCCACCTGAACATCGTTATACCCTGTTCCGGGATTATGCCCCCGGATGAACGACGGAGAGAGCACTTCGGCACCTCCGGCATCGGCGCCGGAAGCATCGTCCACGAACCCTCCCGGAGCCCCGCTGCCCGGGAGCCGCCAGGAGAAGGAACTGCTGATTCGCAAGGCGCTCAAGAAGGTCTACGACCCCGAGATCCCCATGAACATCGTGGATCTGGGCCTCATCTACGGCATGGACTGGGCCGATGAGGAACATGTGACCATCCGGATGACCATGACCTCCCCGGGTTGCCCCGTGGCAGGCATCCTCGCCGACGAGGTGAAGACCTCCGCCGAAGGGGTGCCGGGGGTCAAGGGAGCCTCCATCGACGTCGTCTGGGACCCCCCCTGGTCACCGGAGAAGATGTCCGACTTCGCGAAGCGCCAGTTCGGCTACCTCTGATCCTTCCCCGCCCCTCAGAAGAGCTTCCGCTGCCCCCGGGGCGGTGCCGCAGGGGTCTCCGGGGATGGGAGAGGAGGGGGCATGAGCGGTTCGCTCACGTGCTGCGCCTCCTTGAGGATCCGCGTCACCGACGGGTGATCGGGCTCCTGGTCCAGGAGGAACGCGATCTCCTCCGCCGACAGCTCGAGCTCCCGTGCGAGGGCCGATTGGAAGCGCAGGAGCGCCTCCATCTCCCGGGCCGCGGGGCTCCGCTGGAAGAGGGGCTGCACCAGGGGGAGGATGAGGTCCGGGGTCCTCCGCTGGGAGAGGTGGGTCCTCCGTGCCAGCTTGCTGAGGAGGGAGTGCTGCACCGCCCGCTGTCCCCGGGAAGACCCCATTCCAGCCAGGAACCGGGGGAACTCCACCCGGTTCTCCTGCCGGCCCACGGAAGCGGGCCCTTCCGGGAAGAGAGCGAGGCTCACCCCACCCGTCATGATCTCCGACGCGTAGCTCCAAAGGGTCCAGACGCGGAGGCGGGATGCCTTTCCCAGGTAGAACTGCGCCCGGGCGAGCCGCTCCATGGCGCGGGAGAGCTCCTCGGGCCCCGGGGCGTACCGGGGCACGTTCTCCTCGATCCACGGGAGCATGTCCTCCGGGGATGCGTCCACCCCTTCCATCACGTCCGTGTTCCGCAGGAGGCGACCCGCGGTGAGCCAGCGGTGGGTGGCCTCATAGAGGTTGGATTCCAGGTCCCGGTACCCCAGGACCGTCGCCGGATCCACCCCGGGAGGGAGCCCGCTCAGGGCTTCCAGGTCGTTGATGCCGGCCCGGAGGTCCCCCTTCACATGCGCCACCACCAGGTCGATCACCTCGTCGGAGAACCCCAGGTTCTCCGCCATGGAGATCCGATGGAGGGCGCCCCGTACCGATTCCTCCCGAAGAGGGTAGAACCGTACCCGGGACACCCCGGTCCGGAAGACCGCGCTCCCCTTGGTGAGCGGGCGGGAGTTGTTCACGGTGAGGATCACGGGTTGGAGGGTCTCCCGGACGAGCTTCGCCACCGCAAGGAGGCCCCCGCGATCCGAGAGGTCCGGGGGGTTGGCGGCTCCCCGCCAATCCCTAAGGTCCGCCTGGGCCTGGGGAAGGCGGGCCCAGGCGGCCCGCCCCGGAGATCCCGCGGGGAGCGCATGGAACGAGGGGAACGGATCGGGGTTCCCTTCCTGGCCCAGGTGCCATGCTTCATTGAGGGCGTCGATCCTCCGGTAGCGGGTCTCCAGGAACTCCCGGAAGGTCGGTGGGGTCCGGGAGGGTTCCTCGGATCCTTCACGGGCCGAATGTCCCGAGAGGCAGTCGGCTTCATCGAGGATGATGAGGTTTCGTTCCCCCTTGCGGCTGGACAGGAAGCGGCCGTCGGAGGTGAAGGTGTTGGTGATGGCCGCCCGACCGGCCACCTGCTCGATGGCAGTCCGGTTCCGGGCATCGGACGCGTTCATCTCCACGACCCCCCAGCCCAGGTCGTTCGCGAGGGCGAGGGCGGCCGAGGTCTTCCCGGTCCCCGGGACCCCCTCCAGGAGAGCTGCCCGGATCCGCGGGGGATGCGTCCCCTGCTGCCAGGACTCCCCGAAGGCTCGGAGCTTCCGTACCGCCTCGGGCTGGCCAACGATGTCCTTGAGGCTCCGGGGACGGCACCTCTCGGCCAACGGAAGCGGGCTCGCGGCGGGCATCTCTGGCCGGCAGGACCCCCGGCCATATCAGATGTTACCCCGAGGGCCCGGCGACCACCTCCCCGTGGAGGGTCCCTCCGGAAGGGTCTTTCGAGAGATCAGGCGGGTGCGGGTAGAAACCGGGGGAACCCGTCGCGGACGGTGGGATGACGCAGGGTCACACCGAGCTCCTCCTTCATCCGGCGATTGCGAGGGCGCTTGGAGCTCGAGAAGGTCTCGGCGTTCACCCGGCCCACCGCGAGGGAGGCGAGCCAAACGGGGACCCGCCTCCGCGGAGGCGCGACGCCGCAGATGCTCGCGAGGTATCGCACCCATTCCTCCTGGACCACCGGCTCGTCGTCGGCCACGATGTACTCGGAGCCGGGCCGTGTCCGCTCCAGGGAGAGCCGGATGGCCTGGGCCACGTCCACGGCCGCCACCAACGAGCTATAGTTCCGTCCGCTTCCCACGAGGACTCCTTTCCCTGTCCGGATCCTTTCCACGAAGCCGGGGAACCATCCCGAACTCCCGTAGATGAGCCCCATCCGCAACAGGACGAGCGGCAGCCCCCACTTTTCCCGCGCCTCCCGCAGGAGCGGGAGGACGCGCAATCCGATGTGGGCGAACCCCTTCGGTCGTGCCGCGAGGGGGGTCGACTCGTCGAACCAGGTATCCCCCGTGCTCTCGTAGTCCTCGAGGCCGCTCAGTGCGACGTACCTGCGGAGGGAAGGGGCCTTCCGCTGGATGGCGTCCAGCAATGTCCTTGTCATCTGTCGCCGGGCCTCGGCCATCTGGATGGCACGGGACACCGTGAGGCGACCCGCCAGCCGGGCCTGGGTCGCGTCCACCACGCTTTCCACGTCCGTGAGTGCGTTCTCCCAGTCGCCGGGAACCGCGAGGTCGCCGAGGACGGGATGAGCCCCCAGCTGCTCCAGGAAAGAAACCCCATCCCGGTGGCGGACGAGGCCCACCACGTGGAACCCGTTCGTGACCAGCTCTCGTACCAGGGCCGACCCCACGAGGCCTCGGGCCCCGGCCACAAAGACGGATCCGGAAGGCATGCCGGCCGTGGGGATATCGTCCATTTGAGCCTTGCACCCCGTAGCGCTTGCGGGTCGGTGAGGGCTTGGGGGTCCTGGGAAGAACGGGGTCCACGGCCCGGCAAAGATTCGCCCATCGTAGCGGGATCCAGCTCCATTCGACCCGCCCTATTTGTGGCGGCCCAACGGGAATGCCTTGGGGTTCCAGGGAAATATGCTCCCGGTGCCTTACCAGACCGGGGTAACTTATGATATCTGGTTCAACTGGACCAGTATCTACTCCTTTTACTCAACTAGCGTTACAAGCTGCGGGGGATACCCGGTCGCTGCGTCGGCGACGGTAGAGGTCGGGGCCGATCTCTATGATGAATCCACTCAATCCGCTGTCTCTTCCCCGGCACCCGCTATAATTGTCGCAAGTGGAAGTAATGGCAACGCGGAAGGGCCGTTTGGACCTGCTTCTCTCTCACAAACATTGCAGTTCGCCGTACCTTTAAACGATACCAACTCCTATGCCTTCACAGTGTTTGCGTTGGTCAGCACTTCCGCATACACTGAGTGCGGATATGCGGGAGCCGTAGCTGGAACTGGGAGCGGAACCCCTCCCACTGCATTCACATTCGGTACAATCCAGTACCGTTCCACATGAATCCCGTTCCTTCGGCCACACGTTCGAAGGCAGGCGGCCGTCCCCTAAGGGCGTTACTTATAGCGGTTGTTGTTGGTACACTGATCGTCTTCAACTTATTTGTGATTCCATGGGAAACCCGTTCCATAAGTTTTGAATGGGGGATAACCGTCACAGGGGCAACGCAGTTTGCGGCTCGAGGTGCGAACTTCGAGTGCGCTTATATCGGTTCCCATTGGCGCTATCCGATTGGGGCCACTGTCCAGGGACGATGGGTCGCGAGAGGGCAGGACTCACTGGGAAATCTTACCATTTTAACTGATAACCAACAGAAAATCTACGCAGCCTCCGGTCATGGAGGGAACTTCTCATTTGTTGTCCCAGGGAGCAATTTGCTGGGGACCCTCTCTGACGTGCGTTGGTACACCATCTGGATGGGGGTGTGCGGTAATACCACTGATGCACAAGTGTACATTTTCGGAAACACAACCATACACCAGCCTTATTTGCAATGACAGTTACATGATCATTAGTTTTCAGGAACAGTGCCCAGACTCTTTGAGTTGGGGTATCGCCAAGTCGTACCAGTTCAGGAGCTTACTCAAGCGCTCTTCGCCGAGAGACATTCCCCCGTTCTTGGCAGCCCGGCTTGGAGTCCGCACCACTCCTCTGACCTGACTTTGGAGGTCTGACCCGATTCACCTCGAGAACGTGTTGGGGGTATGTTTCCGAATTGGTGTGACGCGATGGCATATATCGGAGACTCGAACGACATGTTCATTGTGGGGGTATACGCCGATGCGTGCAGATCCGCTTCCGCCGCCGCGGGGCGCAGACCTACGTCTACCTTGTTCAGAAGGCGCGCCGGGACGGCAAGGTCGTCAACGTCACCGAGATGTACCTCGGTACCCAAGACGAGGTCGCCCGTCGGCTGACCGATCCGGAGCCCGGGGCGAGGGGGCTCGAGTTCCTCCCCTACCCCTTCGGCACCGCCGCCGCGTTCCTCGCCGCCGACGAGGAACTCGGGTTCTCGCGGGTCGTCCAGGAGCTGACCGGTAGTCGCGCCACGGCCTGGAGTCTCCTCGCCTTCATCGCCGGACGCGCCCACGAGCCCGTCTCGAAGAATGGGATGACCGACGGGGCGAACCACTCATTGTTCCGGTTCGTTCGGGGTCGTCCCAACCTCTCCAGTCGCTCCTACCCCGAGCACATGGACCGGCTCACCGCGGACGTCGTCGAGCAGATCACCCTCCGCCTCGGGGAGGAGCTGGGGAGCAAGGGCTACCGTCCCTCCCTCGTCTTCTTCGACCCGACGAACTTCTCGACGGAGCAACAGCCCGAGGAGGACGACCCGGACCGTCAGCTCCCCAAGCCCGGGCACGCCAAGGACGGGAATCTCCAGGCGAAGCTCGTGGGACTCACCACCGCCGTGACGGACGAGCACCTGCCGGTCTACCATCGGGTGTATCCCGGGAACGAGAACGACGCGAAGCTGTTCCAGGAGGTCGTGGGGACGATGGTGGCCCAGCTCGTGAAGTTCGGGGTAGTGGCGGACGACCTCACGTTTGTCTTTGATAAGGGGGTGAACTCGGAGGAGGGGCTGGCGGCGATCCGCGCCGAGTCGGTCCACTTCCTCTCCTCGCTGAAGCGCAACCCGGTGCGGGACCTCCTCGCGAAGCCCCGGACCGCGTATCGAGAGCTCTACACGACCGAGCAGGGGGAGGCGATCCACGGGTCCCGATCGAAGCGGCGCGTGCTCGGGGTCGACGGCGTGGCGGTGGTCGCCTTCCACGAGAGCGCGAGGAAGCGGCAGGCGCGGGACTACGAGCGGGCGAAGGAGCGGTTCCTCACCACCTGCCAGTCGGTGGCGGCGCAGATGTCGAAGCCCCACCGGGGCCGTCGCTCCACGGTGCAGAGCGTGACGGAGCGGATCGAGGACGCGCTGCCGCCCAAGTGGCGGGGGGTGTTCAAGTATCGGGTGGGAGCCACTCTCGACCAGGACCCGCCTCGGTTCACGGTGACGGGGTGGGTGGACGCGAAGCACGAGGCGGAGTTGAAGGAGGGGTTCGGGAAGACGGTGGTCTTCACGGACCGGGTCGACTGGACGGACGAGCAGATCGTGCGGACCTACTACGCGCGGTCGGGGATGGAGGAGGAGTTCCACGTGATGAAGGACGTGCTGCTGATGCCGGTGATGCCGATCTACCATCGGCGGGACCCGCGGACCCGGGTCCACGCGTTCCTGTGCGTGGTGGGGCTGCTGTTCTACCGGTGGGTCCAGCGTCGGGTGGAGGCCGTGACGAAGGCGTGCATCCCGATCGAGGCGCTGGCGGGACGGTTGGATCGTATCCAG
>JAJZYH010000038.1 GCA_021798195.1 Thermoplasmata archaeon | reverse complement strand
GGTCGAAATCCGGGAGGCTACTATCGGCAAAGAGGTGTCCGTTCCCCGGGTACAGGAACAGTCTCGCCCCCTCCACGGAGGCCACGAGCTTCCGGGCCGCCTCGAGATCCCCCTCCAGGACCCACGGGTCCTTCTCCATCATGTGGATCTCGAGAGCCACCCCCTTGGGCCACGGCGTCCCGAACTCCTCCGGGGGGAAGGCCCCCGAGAAGAGGAGCGCTCCTCGCGCTCCCGGACGGTTCTGGGCGAGCGACTGCGCGGGCATCACCCCGAGGGAGAAGCCGCCATAGACGAGATCCCTCGGCAACCCCTCGGCCGAGTGGAGGCCGCGCTGCGCGATGGTGTCGAACCCCACCTTCTTGGCATGGGCAACCCCCTGGTCCAGCGAGGAGAAGGTCTTCCCCTCGTAGAGGTCGGGCGTATGCACCACATGGCCCCCCTCGCGCAGGCGTTCGGCGAACTCGAGGAAGCCGGGGGTCTGGCCCTGGGCATGATGAAAGAGGAGAACTTCCGTCATGGCGCCGGTACCAGAGGCCGCGTACATAAGCAATGGCCTCGGGACGCGATCGGGACCACGACCCAAAGACAACCACGACCCAAGGCTGAGGCCCGGGACCGCACGGCATCCCCTCGGTCCCCGACCCGCGTCCCACGTCACGGGAGGGGCCACGCGCATGCGTCCCCGAAGACCAGAGGTCGGAGTTCTACCATCGCACACTTCAGAGTCAGGCCAATAGCCGCCCGACGTGCCCCCCGGGTGAGTGCAACAGTTCCGTGAGGGCGGAAAGTCTCGTGCTCGACCGTCGGACGTCTGCGTCGACCCGGAAGGCGCACGTTTCATCTTCGCCCGGGAACCGGTACATGAAGGCGTAGAGTCCTGTTGCTTCTGCCCCGGTGAGCTCGTGGTTCCCTCAATCCCCGACGAACGCGCATCGAGACGCGGGCGATTCGAGACGGCCGAGAGCGATCTGGTACATCCGCGGACCGGGCCTGCGAGCACCGTCCTGGCAGGAAAACATCGCAAGCTCGAACCGAGGAGCCAGGGCGGTATGTGGCCATGATTGGAGTATCTCATCCGAACTTTCGCTTAGGACGGACGCCCGCCCCGTGTAGCGCGTCCAACGCCGATAGGGCCGGAGTGCTGGAGTCGAGAAGCTCTCGGGCGGATTCCATGCGGACATTAGCCGCTCTCTGAACCGCGCCTAAGCTGGGGTGAACTCCTTGCACGGCCGCGAGCCGATGGCGGGTCCGCTCAAGAGGACCAGATTCGCCGCGCCCCCGCTGATCAAAGCTTTCCATCCAACTCCGAGCAAAGCCATCGGGGTCCACTTTCAGGATCCTGGCCACCTCTTTCAGGTTCCCTCTCCGGGCCGTTTGAGACCCTGCGGGTATCAGGGTCCCGAAACGGTCGAGCAGGATTGCACCGAACTCCGGGGATTGCAGCCCCCCGAGGACACCTTGCTGGCGATGGGGGTTCCGCTGAGCGAAGCTCTCGAACGAGATGAGACTTCCCGGGAGATTCCGGCGTCTTCGTGAGGAGAGCGAAAGTGCTGAGGCGCCCCCGGACCAGGACCGAGACGACACCATCCTTGGGCTCCTCACGCTCGAAGTCGACGCTTACGACGCGACCCCCGGGTCGGTTTCCCATCAGAAACAGGACCGTGGACGAGCGCCCAAAATCCTGGATCGGTAAACGTCCGGCGAGCAAGCGCACGGTACTACCGGGTCCCGGTTGACCCTGTGGATGTAAATGGACCGACGATGGACTCAACGCGTGAGACGAAGCGTTCCCATCGCTTGGCATTCTGGGGACTGTCCGGGCTGCCGAGTTGCCTGCGGCTCAGCGAGTCCACGAAGAGGCGGCGCTCTCTGAGTTTCGAGCGGACTCTTTGAAGCTTCCGTGAGAGGGAGTCGGTCGCCAACTGCTCGAAGAGTTGGCGAACCTCGCCGAGGTCGGCCGGTTGATCGGAGATGACGAACAGGTCGGTGAGATCGAGATCGCGGCCCGACTGAAGTTTGAGCGCCCAAAGGGCCTCCGGGCGCGCAATGGGGATCGGGTGGGACGTTTTCCCCGACAGAGTTTCCAGAACAATCCGCCTGCAGTTCTTGGAAATCCACTTCTCGGGAATATCTACCATCGCCTCTCGATCGCGAACCGCCCCTGCAAGAAGATCCAACGTGACTTCCTTCGAAAGGAAGCGTTCGACCTGACCCTCGTAATTCTGGGGGTTCGGCACCGCATGGGAGGTCAGCACAAAACCGACCTTTCGGAGCTAGGACCGTATGGCAAGCGCCGACTCCGCTGGAATGACCACGTCGAGATCCATGGAGTAGCGAGGAGCTCCGTATGCTGAGATGGCGTACCCACCGACCAGGACCCCTCCCGCATCCCACGGCCACTCATCAAGCAGGGTGAGGACCGCTCTCTCTCTCGCCGCCGCGTCAACCAATGAGGAGCTCCTCCGCGTTGCCATAGAGAGCCGGGTGTTCCCGGATTAGCCGCTCGACCTCGCTCCTTGCGACCACAGGTTCTCCATCAATCAACACGGGCTTGAGATCGTCAACGATCGTAAGTTCTACGCGCGCACCAACCCGCTTCTTGGGGCTTGTGGAAACCCTGTGGCTGGAAAGGTAGCGAACCCAATCTTCCCTTCGGCGCCGAGGAACGGCGAGATTGAAGATTCGAGAGTACAGTGAAGGCGCGAGTCTGTACCGCCCTCCCGTCCAGAGCTCCAATGCGGTCTCCCCGGCCCATGCCTTCGGATCGGGGCCTGAAAGGATTGCATCGTGGACTCGAGCCCACTCGGCGCTACGGAGGTCGGGTCGTTCACTCGGACTGAGGCAACGGTAGGTTCCCCGTCCCACCCGCGCCACAAGCCCACGGTGCTTTAGTTCGCTCAGAACCTTTGCCGCCCGAGGATTGCCAGACCGTCGTGCGAACTCCAAAGTGGTGAACCGCCTGCCTCCGAAGAGGGAGCTAAGGACATCGATGTATGTGAGCACCATAATCCGACAATGTCGGAATATATATTTAATATCTTCTTGTCTGGATGATAGAGGGGGAGGGGCGGATCGCAAAGAAGGGACAGCGGGTCCCGAAGCCATGTCAGTACGGAAATGGATTCGGAACTCGCACATTGTCCCTCGAACCGACCCTGGCAATGCTACCCTGACGCGAGTCATCGCCGATAGAGGCAAGGGCTATCTGAGGGTAAGCTGCTACTGAAATCAATCCGTTGAAACGGGTTCCAGCGGGCCGAGGCCTGCGCACGCGGATCGTGCCAACCGTGGGAGAAAGTACTGGCAAACGGTCTGGTATCGCGGGGACACGACCAGAAAGACGGCAGTGACCGATGTGGTTGCTCGCCTAGCGGTCCGTCTCTCACAGATGCGATAGTTTCCGGTCGACGGGAGCCGCCGCCCCCTTGGAAGGAAGTGCCCGGATCTTCCGCACTTTGCGCAGGATCTCCGGGGCATCCTTCGTCCAACGCAGGGCTTCGCCCGACCGCGCAGGCATCCCCGGAGTCCAGGATCGCCTCCTTGAGATCCAGCACACTTCGGAAGCTTCCCCACCCCAGAGGCCGCCCCTGCCGGTGCCTCACCCACTTCTCCACCCGAATGGCCCATGAGGAACTCGTCGGGGGATATGGAATAGGGACCGCGGGTGCCGTCCCAGGCACCCGGGAACCTGCGCGGTCGTGTGCGCCCACAGCTTGGTGGGCACGACCCACGGACCGCAAGGTCGGGGTCGACATGACGGTCGCGCGGGTTCAGCCGAGCCACGGACTCCGCATGCCGGTGCCGCACTGAGAACTCCGGGTTCTCCACCCTCGATGTCGTTCCAGGCGGCCGAGAGGTCCACCCTCCCGGGCCGACGAGAGTCGTGGGGCCGTCCCTCAGGTCCGTCCTTCCCCCATCGGGAAGGATGCCCGGCTCCGCTCCAACGCCCGCGTCTGGGCCTTCCCTTCGACCCGCAAGATCCCGCTCCGTCCGGGGGGGGTGGTCGATGCCCACTCCCATCGATGGTCTTCTCTCGCACCTCGGATCCTTGCCCGACGGGGCGGGCTGGGTCCGATGCGGGGGGAGTCTCTGCCACTTCCAGATCCTCTGGTCCGGGGAACGAGGCCCCCCCCACCTCTCGGGCCATGATCCGGGCGGACCCAGAGGCCTCCCCTCGGGGTGGGGTGAGCCGGGTCTTCCTCCGGCGGGCGCCCGAAACGAGGAGCCGCCTGCTCGATACCGGGGAGATGGAGAAGGAGGAATCGGCGTCGCCAGGAGAGGACGGGATGGGGTCCGGTCCGCAGCTCTTGGGCGATGGGGACGTTCTCCATGCCCTCGGCAGGAGGGGAGAGAGCGCGGGCACGGAACCCGACACGAGGAGAGGAGGCCGACCGCAGGTCCCCCTCTCGAGTTGGGATCATTGGGGAGGGGTCAGCCATACGGGAGGGGCCACACACATGCGCCCTCGAAGGCGGGGGTTCGAGTTCTACCGTCGCACATTTCCGAGTGGCGTCACCCGTTGCGCGCTTCTGTCCCACCGCGCCGGATGGGCATGGGGCTGTCCGAATTTGAATCGGAGTCTCTAGCACCCCAAGCTAGAAGGATGGACCAAGCTACCCTACAGCCCCACATTCCGGTCGGGATTCGAGGCGGCGAATGGCCTCGGGTTGATAACGGTATCCCGGGGTCGAGGTGTGGTCACGCGGCAAACCAGGGGATGCGGGCAGCGGGACTATCGGGCTTCGCCACGATCATGTGGAGATTGGAGGCCTGGTCCCCCGGAGCATAGCCGAGGAGGAGGGCCACCTGGTAGAGGATCATGAGGGACTCCTCCTCGCTGGTCGCCCCCAGGGAGCCTTCCACGTCGATGTGGAACCCGTACTTCATCTGGTGCAGCATCGCCCCGAAGTCGAAGCTCATCATCCCGTCCCCATCCCCCTCCGTCCCCCGGCTCTGGAGCATGCCCACGAGGACACCCGTGGCCACGGTAAGGACTTCCGATCGCGGCATGCGCAACCGGTGCCAGTGGGGACGGGGGGACGCCCCCGTGCCTCGGCCATCGGGAAGGACCAGGATCCGGGTGCTCGTCGCTGCCCTCGAGGCAGGAACCGATTGCCCTTGCGTCAGGCCCCGGACCAGGGCCTCGGCCATCTCGTCGGTCCGCGTCACGAGGATCGGGGTGATGCTGGACCCCGACGGAGGAGACGAGACGGACTCGATCCATCGCTCCACCCGGTCGGGCTCCGGGTCCCGGAGGGAGCGGGTGGACCCCCGGGGAAACACGAACACGGGGTGTCGGGATCGGGAGTCCGGCCCGTGGGCCACCCACAGGTCGGCGCCCGGGACCGCGCTGGCCGGCGTTTCCGATGCGGACTGGAATCCCAAGGACTCGAGGGTCCTCCGCACCTCGTCGAGCATCTCCTCGCGAATGGAATCGTTGGGGGCCGGCTTGCGCATTCGGGCCATCTCCCACCTCCGGGCTACGGGAGATTCAACGGGTCTCCATTCATAAAGGTACGGATGTGAAATGCACCCCATGGGGCGATAGATATCGGATTCGATATCGATTTATATATTCCATGGGCATGGCGCCCTTCATGCCGCCCCCGACGCGCCTGTCCCGCGCCCGTCTCCGAGGATTCCTGGGTCTCTATGCGCTCTCCATGATGAGGGACGGACCCATCTACGGTTTCGAGGTCATCTCCCGCATCGCGGAACGCACGGGAGGGTCCTGGAGGCCCGGAGCTGGCGCCGTCTATCCCACGCTCCGTTCGCTGGTGCAGCGCAAACTGGCGAGCGCCCACCCGGCGGGCTCCCGGACGCTCTACCGGATCACCCCCCGGGGCCGCGCCCATTATGAGAAGATCGTCGGAGGGTTCCGGGGGCCTTCCCGCTGGATGGGAGATGGCTGGCGCCTGGTCCTCGACATGATCGACCCCTCCCGGATCCCGGAGTTCCTCCTGCGACGGCTGCGAACGGACATGACGATGATCCGGGAACTGGTGGAAGGGGAGGACCCCCGGATCCCCCCGGCGCGACGAGGGCACCTGCGGGAAGCATTGGTAGGGGAACTGCGAGAGACCCTCTCGGCCATGGAAGCCGCGTCTTCGGCCCGCCCCGTCTCCCCGAACGGGAGGCAGAAGGAGGAGCCTTCCCCATGACCCAGCCCGCCATCTTCACAGAGGGGTTGAGCAAGACCTACGGAACCCTACGGGCCGTGGACCGAGTGAATCTCGAGGTGGCTCCGGGGAGCGTCTTTGGCCTGTTGGGTCCCAATGGGGCCGGTAAGACCACCCTCATCAAGCTCCTCACCGCCCTGGTACCCCCCACGGAGGGACGGGCCGTGGTGGCGGGGCATGACGTGCTCCGGGAACCCTACGCGGTCAAGGCCGAGATCGGATGGGTGGCGGCGGAGGTGATCCTCGATGACGAACTCACCGCCTGGGAGAACCTCTGGCTCCAGGCAAAGCTCCACCGGCTCTCCGGGTGGGAACCCAGGGCGCGGGAACTCCTGGGGTACTTCGGCCTCGCGGACCGGGCGCGCTCCCGCGTGAGCGAGTTCTCCACGGGGATGCGCAAGAAGCTCGAGATCGCCCTCGCGCTCCTGCACCAGCCCCGGGTGATCTTCATGGACGAACCCACCATCGGCCTCGACCCCGGGACCCGGAGGATGCTCTGGGACCTCATCCGGGGGATCCACCGGGAGTTCGGGGTCACGGTCCTCCTGACCAGCCACTACATCGAAGAGGCGGATGCTCTCTGCGACCAGCTGGCGATCATCGACCACGGCCGGATCGTGGCCACCGGCACCCCCGCCGAACTGCGCTCCCGGGTCTCGTCAGATCTCATCGAGGTGGAGACCCGGGATCCCGTGGATCCCGAGACCCTCCGCTCCCTCCCCGGCGTGATCCGGGTGGAGGGGACGGGGCAATCCCTGTCGCTCCGGGTCACGCGCTCCGAGGAGGTCCTGCCGGCCCTCCTTCCCGCCCTGGGGCCGCAGAAGGTCCGCCGCATCCATGTGGAGCGTCCCAGCCTGGAGACCGTCTTCCTGGACCTCACGGGCCACCGGATCGATGGGGACGAGGGGGGGAAGGTGGACTTCCGGAAGTTCTACGCCACCATCCGGAGGAGCCGGCAATGATGGACCAGTTCTGGGGCCTCTTCCTGCGCGAGATCAAGAGGACCTACCGCAACCCGTTGGTCCTCGTCATGACCGTGGTCCAGCCGTTCATGTGGCTCGCCTTCTTCGGGAGCAGCTTCGCCAACGCCCCCCCGAGCTTCCTCGAAGGCTATTTCCACACGAACAACTACATCGCGTTCCTCTTGCCCGGGGTCCTCTCCACGTCCATGCTCACGGTGGGGATGTTCAGCTCCATGAGCACCATCCAGGACAAGCGCTTCGGGTACATGAAGCGGATTCTCCTCACCCCCACCCCCAAGTCCACGGTGTTCCTCTCCAAGGCCTTCGGAGCCACCACCCGGGGGCTGGTGCAGATCCCCGTGATGGCGGTGGCGGCCATGGCCTTCGGGGTCGCGCTTCCCACGAGCCCGGGGCTCTGGGCCATCTGGGTCACCGGCCTCTTCTGCCTCGGACTGGGGTTCTGCTCCCTCTTCATGACCCTCACGGTCACCAGCACCGATTGGCAGACCCCGGGGGTGATCTCCAACTTTGTCACCATGCCCCTCATGTTCGCCAGCACGGCGCTGTTCCCCTCCGCGAGCTTCCCCGCGTGGATGCAGGATTTCTCCCGGATCAACCCCGTCACCTACTCCGCGACGCTGGGACGGGCGATCCTGCTCGGGGATCCTCCCTGGACGGACCTGGGCTACCTCGTCATCTTCGCCCTGGCGATGGTTGTGCTGGGCGCGTGGGTTTCCAGCCGCTGGCTCAAGATCGAGTGACCGGGGGGCGATGCGCCATTGTATAGCCTAATTAACGACGGCCATGGTTGGTGCCGGTTGCGGAAGTGAGGGACTCGATGCCGGAGGAGGTGGTGGTCCAGGGGAAGGACGTCTGGAAGGTCTACCCGTCCGAGGCGGGACCGGTGGAGGCGCTGAAGAACGTCCAGGTGGAGGTCCGCCGGGGGGAGATGGTCGCGGTGATGGGGCCCTCCGGATCCGGCAAGACCACGTTCCTGAACTGCTTCTCGGGCCTCGATGACATCACCCGCGGCGAGGTCCGCGTGGAAGGGGTCAACATCCACCAGATGGACGACAACGCCAAGAGCCGGTATCGGGCCCGCCGGATGGGCTTCGTGTTCCAGTCCTACAACCTCCTGCCGGTCCTTTCGGCGGTGGAGAACGTGGAGCTGCCCCTGTTGGTGGCGGGGGTGCCGCCCGCCCCGGCGCGGGAACGGGCGCTCCATTGGCTCCAGCAGCTGGGGCTCGGGGACCGGGCGCGCTACCGCCCCAATGCGCTCTCCGGCGGACAGCAGCAGCGCGTGACACTGGCGCGGGCCCTGGTGAGCGAACCGGCGCTCATCTGGGCCGACGAACCCACGGGGAACCTCGATGCGGAGACCTCCCACGAGGTGATGGAGCTCCTGCACCAGCTCAACCGGGACCACCGCCAGACCCTCATCGTCGTGACCCACGACCGGGACGTTGCCCGGATGTGCGACCGGACCCTGACCATCCGGGACGGAGTCCTCACCTCCAGTTGAGGCGGGCGCCATGAGTTCTCCCAACCTCACGGTCCTCTTCCTCCTCGCCACGCTCGTGGCGGTCCTCCTGGTCTCCCTCGTCCTCGCGCTCCGGGACCGGGTCGCCGCCCGGATCGGCCTCCGGAACTTCTTCCGGGGAAGGACCCGGACCGTGATCCTCATCGTGGGACTCCTGGTGGGAGCCACCATCATCTCCTCGAGCCTCGTGATCGGCGACACGGTGACCACCCTCTCGACCCACTTCGTGTACATCACCGATGGACCCACGCACGAGGCGGTGTACGCGCCCGGGAGCGCGGGGCTCCTCTACGCACCCTTCCCGGCCGCGTTCGCCACGCGTCTCTCCCAGAACGTCTCCACGATCCCGCACGTCCGGGGAGTGAGTCCCTTCCTGGTGGGCATCGGCGCGGTCTCGGGCCTTGACCGCACCAGCGGGATCCCCCAGGCTCTCATGAACCTCATGGGGACGGATCCCAACTCCAGCGCGGTCCTGGGGGACTTCGTGGCGCTCAACGGGACCTCACTCCCCGGGCCCACCGCGTCGGGCGCGCTCCTGGATCCCACCGCGGCCCAGGACCTGAACGCCCAGGCGGGGGACCTCCTCTCGCTCCATTCCGTGAGCCGAAGCACCGGGAAGCCCACCACCCTGAACCTCACGGTCCTCGCTGTGGTTCAGGCCACCCCCCGGGGCGGCTTCATGGATAACGGGGAGGGGGATGTGTTCGTGACCCTCCCCGATGCCCAGGCCCTCCTGGGTCTCCCCGGTTCCGTCAATTACATCGCCGTGACGAACACGGGAGGGCTCGAGGGAGGGCTGAGCGCCACCGACTCGGTCTGGGCGGCGCTGAACCAGACCGTCCCCGCCGTGGTGGCGAGCTTCCCCGCGAACAGCCTCCCGCCGGGGATCGCCCCGCACGCGGTCCTCCTGCCGGATGTGGTCTCCGCCCAGTCCTCCACGAGTTCCCTCACCACCCTGTTCCTGGTCATCGGGCTCTTCTCCATCGTCTCGGGAGCGATCCTCGTGGTGGGGATCTTCGTCCTGCTCTCGGAGGAGCGGCGGGGGACCATGGGGGTCGCCCGGGCCATCGGGATGACCCGCTGGCAGCTGGTGAAATCCTACTACTTCGAGGGGCTCGCGTACTCCGTCGGGTCCGCCGCCCTCGGCACCTTCCTGGGGGTAGGGGTCGCCTACCTTCTCCTGCAGATCTTCGCCGCCACCTTCGTGGGGGGAGGCCTCACCACCCTCGCCGTGGAACAGTCTTTCACCGTGCTGCCAGCGAGCCTGCTCACGGCGTACGTGGTGGGTTTCCTCCTGACGCTGGGGACCGTGGTGATCACCGTGGCCTACGTGAGCCGGCTCAACATCGTCCGGGCCATCCGGAGCCTGCCGGAACCCCCCCTGCGGCGGAAGTCGTACCGCCGCATCGCCGCGGGAGGGGGGCTCCTCCTGGTCCTGGGGCTCGTCCTCCTCCACTACGGCCTCGCGAGCGGGGTCGACGAGGACGTGGGGCTCCTGGGGGTGAGCCTCGCCATCATGGGAGCCGGCCTCATCTTCACGGTGGCCGTCCCCAACCGCTACGTCTTCACGGCGATGGGGCTCGCCCTCATCGGCTTCTGGTCCGATGAGCCCCTCCACCAGACCATCTTCGGAGCCCAGCATCCGGGCACCATCTTCGTGTTCTTCCAGGAAGGGGTCTTCCTGATCCTGGGGGCCATCCTCCTCTACCTCTCCAATTCCGACCTCGTGGTCCGGGGGATCAGCGCCCTGGTGCGACGGGCGCCCCGGCAGGTGCCCGTGGTCAAGGTGGCGCTTTCCTATCCGGGCCAGAAGCGCTTCCGGACCTCCATGACGCTCGCCATCTTCGCCATGGTCATGTTCACCATCGTGACCGTGGCGTCCATCGGGAGCGGCATCACGGCCAATGTGGGCCACATCGTGCAGACAGAATCCGGCGGCTACAC
>JAJZYH010000037.1:8240-10832 GCA_021798195.1 Thermoplasmata archaeon | reverse complement strand
TCACCGAGTTGTAGAACAGGATGCAGTCCGCGGGCGCCTTGAGCTGTCCGAACAGTCGGTTGACCCGGTCGCGCATGAATCGGGCGGCATCCGCGGCCCTTCCTTGAAGCTTTCCCACCGTGGATCCAGGACGGGACTCCCCGGGGACCCGGGCCCATGCCCGTCGGTCCGCACCGGGCCGTCCGCTCGCGGCAGCCGCAGGGACACGCTCAGGCGCGTCCCGTGGCTTCCGCCCCTTGCTTCGGGTTCCGGAGATCCCTCCAGGAGAGCCGGAGGTCCCGGGCGGCCTTCACCTCATCGACCCGGGAGACCGCGAGGTTCCGGGGGGCCTCTAGGAGCGCTTCCGGAGAGTCCGCGAGGGCCCGGACGAAGGCCTCGTAGAACTGGTCCAGCGTTCGCTTGGATTCCGTCTCGGGGGGCTCCACCATGAGCGCCTCGTCCACCAGGGACGGGAAGTAGACGGTGGGGGCATGCACCCCCTCGTCGAGGAGACGCTTCGCCAGGTCCAGGGTCCGGAGACCCCGGGATTTGAGCGGGGCACCGGACAGGAGGAATTCATGCTTCACCAGGGTCCGGAACGGCCGGGGAAGGTGCCGTCCCAGACGATGGGCGAGGTAGTTCGAATTGAGCACCGAGCGATCTGACGTCCGGCCGAGTCCCTCCTCGCCCAGGGCGAGGATGTACGCGTAGGCGCGAAGGTTGAGACCCACGTTCCCGTAGGCCCGCTTCACCTTGCCGATGGACTGCGGCGCGTCGTACGACCAGACGTAGCGTCGGCCCCTCTTCTCCAGCCGGGGCACCGGGAGGTAGGGGGCCATCCGGTCCCCCGCACACAGGGCCCCGTCCCCGGGGCCGCCACCCCCATGCGGCGTCGCGAACGTCTTGTGGAGGTTCAGGTGCGCCAGGTCGAATCCCATGGCACCCGGGTGGGTCTTGCCCAGGATCGCGTTCAGGTTCGCCCCATCGTAATAGAGGACGGCCCCCGCGGCATGCACGCGGTCTGCGATCTCCAGGATGTCCTCCTCGAAGAGGCCCGCCGTGTTGGGGTTGGTGAGCATGAAGGCCGCCACGCGGTCCGTAAGGGCCCCCTGGAGCGCTCCCAGGTCCACACAGCCCTCCCGGGAACGCAGCTCCACCGTGGAGAAGCCCGCCATGGCCGCCGATGCGGGATTCGTCCCATGGGCCGTGTCCGGAAGGAGGACCACGTTCCGCTCCGGCTCGCCCCGGTCCTCAAAATATCGCCGTGTCATGAGGAGGGCCACGAACTCCCCGTGGGCTCCCGCAGCGATCTGCAGGGAGACGTGGGGGAGCCCGGTCAGCCGGCCCAGCATCCTCTGGAGGTCGTAGAGAATGGCCAGGGTTCCCTGGACGGAATCCTCGGGCTGATCGGGATCGGTGTCCACGATGCCGGGCCGGCGGGCCAGGACCTCTCCCATGCGCGGATTGTACTTCATGGTGCACGATCCCAGGGGATAGAACGAGGTCTCGATCCCGAAGTTCATCTGCGAAAGCCGCGTGTAGTGGCGGGCCACGTCCAGCTCCCCCATCTCGGGCCAGGAGACCGGGGTGTGCCGGCGGAACTCCGGCGGGAGGTCCGGGACCTCCGGAGGAGGCCCCTCCTGGGGAGGTGCGATCTCCCAAACGGGGGGCTCGTCCCACCGTGCCTGGCGGAACGTCATGTCCCCTCCGGACCGGATCGTTCTATGAGGATCTCCCGGGCGGCCCGGACATAGCGGTCCATCGCCTTCGAATCCACCCGGTACCCCGCCGATACCAGGAGCCCTTCGAACGGCATGGGGGCGCTCCCCGGCCTCGGATCGGCGAGGGGTCGCCCCCCGAGGATCTTCCGTCGGGCCAGCCGGGAAAGGAACTCCCGCGCCGGAAGGGGGGTTCCCAGGGTGAAGTCACTGGCAAAGGGGGCCCGGAAGTGAGGGCTCCTGAGACCGGGGACCTCTGCGAGGCGCCTCTGGATCTCGTGCGCCTTCCGGATCTCCTCTTGGGCGAGCCGCGCCAGACCCCGGGGGCCCACGAGAGTGGCGTACACTGTGAACGCGAGCGCCATGAGGGACTGGTTGGTACAGATGTTGGATGTGGCCCGGGACCTGCGGATGTGCTGCTCCCGGGTCTGGAGGGTGAGCGTGTAGGCGGGCCGACCGTCATGGTCCGTGGTGGCGCCCACCACCCGTCCGGGCATGAGACGCATGTCCCGGCGACGGACCGCCATGAGGCCCAGGAGCGGTCCACCATAGGAGAGGGGGATGCCGAAACCCTGCCCCTCGGCCACGACGATGTCCGCCCCCCAACGTCCCGGGGGGTCCAGGACCGAGAGCAGCAGAGGGTCGGTCTCCACCACAATGGGAAGATCGCCGACGGCGCCTCGCAACTGGTGGACACCCTCCTGGAGCAGGCCGCAATGGTCGGGGTACGGCGCCAGGATGCCAAAGCAATCCTGTCGGGAGACCCGTTCGATGAAACCCAGGTCCCAGGCTCCAGTCACCGGATCCATAGGGACGTCCACGAGTTCCCCCTGGATCCCCCGGATGTAATTCCCGAGGATGCTTCGCGTCTCCCAATCCAGGATGGATGGCACGA
>JAJZYH010000037.1:0-8140 GCA_021798195.1 Thermoplasmata archaeon | reverse complement strand
TCGATGAAACCCAGGTCCCAGGCTCCAGTCACCGGATCCATAGGGACGTCCACGAGTTCCCCCTGGATCCCCCGGATGTAATTCCCGAGGATGCTTCGCGTCTCCCAATCCAGGATGGATGGCACGAGGAAGCGGGATCCCTCGTGGATCCGACGGGCCATGAGCATCGCCTCGGCGACGGCCGTGGCACCGTCGTAGAGCGAAGCATTGGCCACCTCCATGTCGCACAGTTCCAGCCAGAGGGACTGGAACTCAAAGAGGACCTGGAGCATCCCCTGGCTCGCCTCGGGCTGGTAGGGTGTGTAGGAAGTGTAGTACTCCGAGCGCTGGAGCATCCCGTCCACAAGGGCGGGAGAGTACCGGTCCCGCAAGGGGCCCCCGAGGAAGTTGTCGTACATCGAAAGGGGCCGGTTCCGGGACAACTGGCGGTCCACCAGCTCGACGACCTCTTGCTCTTCCCGCCCGGCAGGGAGGCCCAGCCTCTTCACCCGGGCCTTGGGGGGGACGTCCCGGAAGAGCTCACTCACCCCGGAAAGGCCCAGCTCGGCCAGGAGCGCCGATTCCTCCTCCCCCTCCCCGGGGATCCATCGGACCAAGGGTTGTTCCCGGGCGGGGTGCCAATCCTGGGATGGTTAAAGGGTTTCCAGCCGCGGAGCGTGCGCCCCCGGGGACCGTTCCAGGAAGTCCGGGACCAGCCGGGAATCCCTTGCGAGACCTTCGCGGACCGAGGGCTCCAACGGCTTCTTCCTTCCGGTCCGGTAGTCGTAGGCCACGATGACCGTGCGGCCCCGGGCCCGCTCGGTCCCCTCCGGGAGCGCCCGGAACCGGTAGAGCAACGTGAAGCTGGTGGTGCCCAGGGGCGCCGCGGGAACCACCTCCCCCACGATCCGGTCCCCGTACGGTGCCGGGGAAAGGTAACGGCAGGTGGCCTCGAGGATGATGATGTCCAGATCCCGGATCGAGGATTCCCCCTTGAGACGGAGATAGTATTCGCACCGGAGGGTCTCCATGTAGCGGAAGTACGCGGCATGGTTCAAATGCCCCAGCACGTCGACGTCCCTGTACTCCACTTCGAAGGCCCTCTCGTGGGGCCAAGGGGGGTCCGGGTTTGGCATGGCGCCCCGAAGCAGGAGCGGGCTATTTGCCCTTTCGAAGAGGAACTCCTTCCCGATCCCGGAGGGGCGAAGGCTCAAGGCAGTCTTCCCCTCTGGACATCCATGCCCCGCACGGGACCCCCCCACTCCCATCCGGACCCGGAGCGCTTGCTCCGGCGGCGTCGGGGGCCCCCGCGGAAACGGGGTCCTCCCCGGCGGGAGGCGGACCAGGCCCGACGGGAAGGAAGACCACTTTCCCTGGGACAGGAACTGCTGGAGATCGCCTTCCATCGGGCATCCACCGTCTCGGTGGGCGGGAAGACCCCCCTGGCCCGTGCCCGGCATCTGGCCCTCCGGAAGATCGGGAGGACCTCGGGGATCCTCCTGCGACATCTGCGCCAGAGGACCCAGCCCTTCCGGGTCCTTTCGGACCTCTCCCCCTTCACCCGGAGCCTCCTCAAGGAGCGCTTGGGGGAAGGGACCCTCGAGAGGAGCCTTTCCCGCCTCCGGGTGGCCCAGGAGCGCATGATCTCCTTCCGGACCGAGGAGGAGAGGCGCATCCCGGGGCTCACGGAGAGGGATGCCATGGCGGATGCGGTGCGCAGGTTCTACGGCCGGGCGGCGAGCCTCATCCGGGAGGTGGAGCCAGACCTCCTCCGTCTCGACGAGGCCGCGCGTCTCCTCAAGGATCGGCCCGCGCTCGAGGGGTCCCTCCCGGCCGTGGTGGTGACCGGTTTCCCCAACGTGGGGAAGTCCTCCCTGGTGGGACGGTTGAGCTCCGCCCGACCCCGGGTGGGTCCCTACCCGTTCACCACGGTGGCGGTCTCCCTGGGGCACATGACCCTGGGGACCGAACCCAAGCTGCAGGTGGTGGATACCCCGGGGCTATTGCACGACGCGGGGGACACGAGGCACAGCGCGGAACGCGAGGCGCTCCTCGCGATGGAGGCCGGCCAGGGACTCGTCCTCTTCCTCCTGGACCCCACCGGATCCTGCGGGTGGCCTCTCTCCCGGCAGGAGGAACTCCTCGGGAGGCTCCGCGCGCGGTTCCCCGACCGCCGGTTCCTTGAAGTGGAGAACAAGGCGGACCTGCTGCGCTCCCCCTCCTCCCGTCTCAAGATCTCCTGCCTCACGGGCGAGGGGCTGGAGGACCTTCTCCGAACCATGGAAGACGCGTTCCGCGAGATGCACCCCGGCCTCCCGGACCTCCCCCCGATCCGGGAGGGGGTCGATGAACCGGGGGAAGATGCTCCCCGCCGGGGGATCAGAGGGTGAACGATTCCCCGTTCTGGGGCAGCAGGACCTCGTACTCGCTGGACAGCTCCTGGGCCAGGAGTTCCCGGTGGTCCCCGTGCATCAGGATGATGGTCTTGGGATCCGCCACACGCGCCATGCGCAGGAGCTCGGAGTGGCCGGAGTGCGCGGAGAAGTCGAAGGATGCGATCTCGCAGGACGGTCGGATGGTCACGCCGTCCACTTCCACCGAACCCTTCTCCACCAACTGGCGCCCGTTGGACCCCTCTACCTGGTACCCGGTCAGATAGACGGCGTTCTTGGGGTCCTTGTACATGCGTCCGAGGTAGTAGAGCACGGGACCGCCATCCAGCATGCCGCCGGTGGTGATGATCACATCCGCCTCCCGGAGAGCCCTCTTCCTCTGGAAGGACTCCTCCACCACGGACACGTGGTGGAGGGCGCGACGGAATTCCCGGGCATCCCGAAGATACTCGGGATTCGCATCGTAGGCCTGGTTGATGCTCCGGGCCATCCCGTCCACCCAGACATCGAGATCGGTCCCCGCGAGCGCCATCATCACCTCCTGGCAGCGGCCCACGGCGAAGGCGGGCACCAGGACCTTCCCCCCATCCTCCACCACGGTCTCGATCTGGCGGACGAACCGCGCCTCGGTCTCGCGCCGGTCCGGATGCTCCCGGCCGGCGTAGGTGCTCTCCATGACCAGCACGTCGCAGGAAACGGGATGGGCCCCCTCCACAAGGTGCGTCGGAAGGCCCTGGACATCCCCTGTGAAGAGGATGTCCCGGGATCCCCGGTAGAGGAACATGGACGCGCCGGGGATGTGACCGGCCGGGGTGAGGTCCACCTGGAGCCCGTCCGCCGTGAAACTGCCCTTCCGATCGATCCCCACCGTCCGTTCCATGAGGTGACGGATGTCCCCGGGATGGAATGGCTCGGGGTATCCCTCGGACTTCGCCACCTTCAACGCATCCAGAAGGAGGAATTCCGCGATCTCCTCGGTGAGGGTCGTGGTCACGACGCGGGCGGCGGTCTCCCGGGAGACCCGGGGGGTCATCCCCGAGTGGTCCAGATGGGCGTGGGTGAGGAAGCAGTACTGGATGTCGGGAGGCAGGGGAAGGGGGTACTCCGGGGGGTCCGAGGGGGTCATCCCGTAGTCGAAGAGGAGCTTTTGGGATCGGTCCTTCACCACGAGGCCCAGCGAGCCCACCTGGCTCGCCCCCCCGAGAAATCGCAGGTCCACGGGGGGGCCACCTTCAGGGGCGGTTTAAGGTTCCGCTCCTGGGGACCCCCCCGTACCCGCCTCCCCCTTCTCGGTCCCAAGGCGACCCACCCGGGGCCAGGGGTCTGCTCCGTCCACCTTGAGAGGCCCCACCTCCATGAGGAGGGGCCGCACCGCGTCCCAGAACTCCTCCACCTCCCCGGGCCCCGGATTCCGGCGCCGCGGGGCCCGGAGCTCCACCTCGAGGAATTCCGGGCTGTCCGCATCCCAGCGCAGATGGATGGCGCCGTCCTTCCAAGGACCCAGCCAGCCGTAGACACGTTTCCGCGGGTCCGTGGGGACGGAGGTCCGAGTCAGGCTCTGGAGCGGAGGGTTCGGGGGCGGGGTGGTCCCCGGCGTGAGCAGAACGGGAGGCGGCGACGGCGGAAGGCGGAGGCGCACCCATGCCAGGACCGGCCAGCGGCGGGCCCTCCTCTCCCAGTCGTTCATTCCGTGGACCCAGACCATGCACGCTTATTTCCCCACATCGGAAACGTGCCCGAGGAACAGTCAAAGGCACGGCTGGTGGTTCCACCGGGTCCCTGCGGGCGCACAAACATTATCCTTGGGGGACGAGGTGTGGGGCGGTGTGAACCAGGTGCCCGCCCGGGATCCCCGGCCCGACCTCGAATGGCTGACGCGGATCGCCTACGCGGTGGACCGGGCGGTGGGCACCACCCTACGGTCCCCCCGTCGGGGCGACCCAATCGGGATGGGCGCCGACGGATCCCCCACCGAACTCCTGGACCAGGTGGCGGAAAGGGAAGTGTTGCGGGAGCTGGAACGATGGAAGCTCCCATGGAACCTCCTTTCGGAGGAAGCGGGCCATATCGACCGGGGGGGTGAATCCCTCCTTGTGCTGGACCCCGTGGATGGAAGCCATAACGCCGTCCATGGGATTCCGTTCTTCACCGTGTCGCTTGCCCTGGGAACCCGGTCCATGTCCGACGTGCGGGCCGGTGTGGTGCACGACCTCGTCCGTGGGGTGACCTACGCGGCCATCCGGGAGGGGGGCGCCTGGGCCAACGGGCGTCGCCTGGGCACCCGGACCTGGACCCCGGGGCGCGACCTCTTCTTCGTGAACCTGGGGGCCCACTCCACCCCCCGAGCCCATGCCGTCGCCTCCATCCCGCGGCGAACCCGGGCGTTGGGGTGCGCCTCCCTGGAGCTCTGTCTCGTCGCGGAAGGGGTGGGGGATGCCTATTTTTGCGACAACGCGCCGCCCTCGAAGAACCTCCGGGTCACCGACCTCGCCGCGGCACAGCTGATCCTGAGGGAAGCAGGAGGGGGGGTGTCGGAAGGGACCGGCCGCGAGGAACTCGACCTCCCCCTTGAGCTGACCCACCGCTCCTCAGTGTTCGCCTGGGGGGACCGCTCCCTGCGGGACCATGGACTGGAGGGAGAGGCCCGGTGACGCGCATCGGCCTCAGCGCCAACCCCCAGAAGCCGGTGGCCCTCGAACTCGCCGGACTTGCCCGGGATGCCCTCGAGGGGCGGGCCGAAGCGATCCTCTCCCAGGAGACGGCCCGTGCCCTGGGAGTGACCGGGGTCCCCCTCTCCCAAATGGAGGCCGACGCGGTGGTGACCTTCGGGGGGGACGGGAGCGTCCTTTACGCCGCCCATCGCACCCCGATCCCCATCCTGGGGGTCAACGTGGGGGCGATGGGGTTCCTCGCCGAGGTGGAACCGACCCGGGAGGCCCTGCACGATGCCTTGGACCGTCTCGTGAAGGGGGATTTCCATGTGGAGGAGCGGATGCGCCTTTCCATCCAGGGACTTTCCCACGACCTTCCCGACGCCCTCAATGAGGTCCTGGTCCACTCCGCGCAGGTGGGCAGGATGAGGTCGTTCGAAGTATTCGTGGACGGGCAGTCCATGGGCGTGCTCCGGGCGGACGGGCTATTGGTGGCCACACCCACCGGCTCCACCTCCTACAGTTTGAGCGTGGGCGGGCCCATGGTGGATCCCACCCTGGAGGCCATCCTCCTCTGCCCCATCGCTCCCTTCACTCCTTCCCCCCATGCCCTGGTGCTGGGACCCCGTCACGAGATCGGGATCCAACCCACGGACCGAGGAAAGGACTGTGTGGTGATCGTGGATGGGCAGCAGGAGGCCCCGCTCCCGTGGGGAGCCCCCATCTCCATCTACGCGTCGCCCCGCAAGGCCCGGCTCATCCGGTTCGCGCCCCGCTTCCTGGAGAAGCTCCGGACCAAGTCCCTTCTCCCCTGGGGGGTCTAGACGCGACCATGCCGCTCTTCCGCCCCCGCCCCCGACGGCTCACGGAGGGGAGTGGACGTGCCCGTCCCCGGGGTCCCCCACGGGCCATCACGCGTTCGGTATTGGATAGCGCCCTCGCCTGTGGCGCGTCGGCCTTCCCCAACGAGTTCGGGGGGGTGCTCCGCTCCGACGAACCGGGTGTGATCACCGATCTTCTCCTCATCCCCGGCACCACGTCGGGAAAGCGGCACGCGAATTTCCAGCTCTACATGCTCCCGGTGGATCTGGGCGTCGTGGGGACCGTGCATTCCCATCCCTCGGGGGCCCTTCACCCGTCCCAGGCAGACGTCACGCTCTTTCGGCACTGGGGGCAGAGGCATCTCATCCTGGGACGGCCCTTCACGGCGCACTCCTGGAGGGCCTACGACAACCTGGGCCGCCCCATCTCCCTGGAGGTGGTGGAACGACCCGGGCCTCCCCCGACGCTTGAGACGGTCCAGGGACCCCGCGGTCCCACACCCGGCGGGGATCCGGCGACCCCCGAAGCCGCCGGATCCCGCTCCGGAGAGGTTTAGCCGCCCCTCCGGGTCAGGGGCTCCCGCGTGAAGGGAGCACGGTCGACCTGGAGCGGGAGGGTGCAGTCCATCCCCCACTTCGTGGTGATCCCGTCCGGGGTCGCGCTGGGGTCGAGGCTGGACCCCGTGGCCCCCGGGATCACGAGGAGGCCCCGATCCGCCTGGAAGCGGGTGGCCACGGCCCACTCCACCTCCTCGTCGTTGAAGATGTCGATGTCGGCATCCACCACGATGACGTGCTTCATCGAGGCGTGTCCCGCAAACGCCGCGAGGATCGCGTTCTTCCCGTCCCCCGCCCGTCGCTTCTCGATGGCCACCACGCCATGGAGCCATGCGGCCCCGCCCTCGGTGAGCCGGACCGCACGGACGCCCGGGACCGCGGAACGGATCGCACGCAGGATGGCCGGTTCCCGGGGAAGGCCCATGAGGAGGAAATGCTCGGGACCCCCCGGCAGGATCGCATGGAGCACCGGATGGGGGACGGCATGGAGCTTGTCGAAGGACAGCACCGGCTGCGTCCGGACAGGGTCGTAGGTGCCCAGGATGTCCACGAAGGGCCCCTCGGACCTCTCCTCCCGGGTCACCCGCCCCTGGAAGACCATCTCCGACGCGGCAGGCACCCGGATCCCGTTCTCGAACTCCACCACGGGAAGGGGCTCCCCGGTCCGTCTCCGGTGGAGCGCCGAGGCGATCTCCAGTTCATCGGTCTCATAGTCCGTGGAGAGAGCCGCCGCCAGGAGGAACTCAAGGGGCCCGCCCAGGACCATCGCCACCGGAAGCTCCTTCCCTTCCTGCCGGGATTCCCGGAGCATCCGGTCCAGGTGACGCGGTACGATGCGGGCCGGTCCTCCGGTCGCCTCCTGTACCAGGAGGCGGTGGAAGGAGAGGTTGCGCTTGCCCTTCCAGAAGGCGGAGATCACCCCGGCGGTCAGGTACGGTCCCGCGTCTCCCGGGAAGAACCAGGGCACCGGGAGATGGCGGAGATCGACGGCCCGCCCGGAGGTCCATGAGGTCTCCAAGTAGGAGACCACCCGGGGAGGCTCGGGATGCTCCATGCCCTGCAGCAGCAGGTCCTGCAACCGCTCCACCGGGACGCCGAAGTAGGAAGCGACCCTCGCCCGGGTGCTCCACACGTTCCCCGCGAGAGTCACGTCGGGGAACCCCCGGAACCACACGGGTCCCTCCGGGTGCTCTCGCAGGATGCGGGTCACGCCCAACTTGAGCGCCACCGGGTCCTGGACAACCTTCACGGTGGGATCCTGGGCCAGGGAATCCTCCCAATGCCTCCAGGGCCGGGAAGACGGCGTGGCGGTGGGGAGATGGGAGGACGATGAGGGCGCGGGACCCGGGTCCTCCCGCACGGACCGCCCCCGCATCCCCGACGTGCCCTCTCCCCCGGGAGGCATCAATCCCGGACGGGGATGGTGGGGGAGGGGATCCGCTCGGGATGCCGCAGGGGGCTCTCGATGGGTCCCTTGGGCCGCTTCCGGGGCGGGTTGTAGAGCCCCTTCGCCTTCGCCACGAAGGTCAGGAACTCCACGAATCCCCGGAAGGCGTACTCCTTCGTTCGGCGGTGCGTCCGGTGCTCCTCAAAGAACTGGTGAAGGATGTGGCGGGACTGGCGGAGGCCGTGGGTGAGGGCCCGCGTCAGGAGCTCCTTCTGCCGCTCCGTCACCATCTCCCGTCGGAACCAGTCCTTCTTGTTGAGGTGCCCCAGCGGCACGAAGAACATGGGCACC
>JAJZYH010000036.1 GCA_021798195.1 Thermoplasmata archaeon | reverse complement strand
TTGGCCAGGATGTCCGGCAGCACCGTGACCTTGTTCCGGAACAGGATCTCGTCCGCCTCGGGCGTGGTGGGGCCGTTGGCCGCCTCGGCCACGATCTTCGCCTTCACGCGCCCGGCGTTATCCTTGGTGATCTGGTTCTCCAGGGCCGCCGGCACCAGGACGTCGCAGTCCAGCGCCAGGAGCTCCTCGTTGGTGATGGTCTGGGCGCCCGGGAAGCCCACCACGGATCCCGTCTTCGCCTTGTGCTCCTCCACCTTCTTGAGGTCGAGGCCGCCCTTCGCCAGGATGCCCCCCCGGGAGTCGCTCACCGCGATGATCTTCACGCCCAGCTCCTCCGCCATGAGCTTGCCGGCCACGCTCCCCGCGTTGCCGAAGCCCTGGATGGCCACCTTGGCCCCCTTGAGGGGGAGGCCCAGTTGCTTGGCCGCCTCCCGCACCACGTACATGCATCCCCGGCCGGTGGCTTCCGCCCTCCCCTCGGACCCGCCGATGGAGAGGGGCTTCCCCGTGACCACGCCCGGGACCGAGTAGCCCTTCTGCATGGAGTAGGTGTCCATGATCCAGGCCATGGTCTGGCTGTCCGTGTAGACGTCCGGCGCCGGGACGTCCATCTCGGGCCCGATGATGGGCAGGATCTCCGAGGCGAAGCGACGGGTGAGCCGCTCCAGCTCCCCCTTGCTCATCTTCTTGGGGTCGCAGATGATGCCGCCCTTGGCGCCGCCGTAGGGAAGGCCCACCACGGCGCACTTCCACGTCATCCAGGCCGCGAGGGCGCGCACCTCGTCGAGGCTCACCTGCGGGTGGTAGCGGATCCCTCCCTTGCAGGGACCCCGCGCCATGTTGTACTGGACCCGGTAGCCGGTGTAGACGCGGTAGGAACCGTCGTCCATGCGGACCGGGAAGTTCACCGTCAGCTCCCGCTTGGGATGCTTCAGGATCTCGGTGATGCCGTCATCGAGCTTCAGCATCTGGGCGACGATGTCCACTTGTCTCTTCGCTGTCTCGAACGGATTCGCGGCTGGACTCATGCTCGTCATCGGTGTGACCTCGGGACGCCTTTCGGCGCAGGGTCCGGCCACCGATAGGGGGTACATGAACCTGACCCAACCGGGCGTGGTGCCACGTCAATGATTGACATGTGAGAGGACCACAGGGCCGGGGCTCTCAAGGGACCCCGATGGGGGGGGTCCCGAGAGCCTCACGGCCCCGCCCGCGACGGTTGCACGAAGCCGCCCAGGCTCGTCCCGGACCGGTAGCGGACCGGGACGCCCTTGTGCTCCGCCCACCGGTCCAGGGCCCCCTCGAGCCACTCGGTGTTGTCCGCGAGCACCACGCCTCCCGGCGGGATCTTCCCATCCACCGTGGAGAGCTCCCAGGTGAGGTTCTCCGCGGTGTGGAGGTCGTCGTGGAGGAAGAGGTCCAGGCGGTCCAGCGAGGCCACGAGCCCCGGGAGATGCTCCCGGTTGGGACCCACCCGGAGGTCCCACCCGGTCCGGAGCCCCGGGGGGACCGCCCAGCCGCTCTCCCGGCCCGGAGGGAGGGCCACGGGAGAGTCCACACCCTCCTGGAACGCGGGTCCCTGCTGCCGAGTGGGAAGGTCGATGGAGTGGAGGGTCCCGCCCTCATTCTTCCGCAAGGCGAGGAGGAGGTAGGTGGAGGAGATCCCCGAGGAAACCCCCACCTCCACCACGTGGCGAGGGGAGAGGGCCCGGACCAGCGCATAGAGTTCCAGGGGAGCCCGGATCTGGGCAAAGAAGGTCCGTCCGGCGGCCTCGTAGACCGACCGGATGTGCTGGGCCACCGCGGTCTCCCCGGCCGCTTCGGCCATGAGCTCCCGGGCCCTCGCGGGGGAAATCCGGGCGAGGTCGCTCACCCACGCCGGATCCGGGTCGGGATCCAGGAACTCCAGGGCGAAACTCTCCTCGGGCATGGGATGGCGCGGGCGGGAATCTCCCCGTCTCACTTAAGGGGTCCCCGGAGCGCGGGGCCCCCTCGGGGACCCCGGAAGGCATCCCATCCCAGGATGGGAAGGGGAACGGCTCTTCCCTTCCGGACGAGGAGGACCCCCTGACCCCGCTCCACGGTCCCCACCCGGGTGAGCGATCCCCCCACCCGCCGGACCTCCTCCTGCGCCGCCTCGAGGTCCCCGGGGGAGAGCGCCACCAGGAGCTCGTAGTCCCCCCCCGTGAACGCCACCTGCCATGGATCGCGCCTCAGCCGGGCTGCCACGGAAGCCACCGAGGGATCCCACGGGATCCCTTCGGCATCGAGAAGGATCCGGACCCGGCTCGCCCGGGCGAGGAGGTGCGCCGATGCGGCGAGGCCATCGGAGATATCGAGGGCCGCGTGGGCCCGGGACCGGAGCACCTGTCCCTCCCGGAGGCGAGCTCGTACGTCGAGGAGGGCCTCGATGGCGCGGGTCCGTGGGAGGAGGCCGTGCCGGAACGCGAGCGTGGCCGCTCCGCCGCGCCCCACGGTGCCCGTCACCGCGAGGACGTCGCCGGGCCGGGCGCCGGTACGGGGCATGAGGTTGCCGGGAGAACCGAACCCCAGCGCGGTGGGTACGATGGCGCGCTGGCGGGAGCCCTTCGTGTCTCCCCCCAGGAGGTGGGCGGAATGGGGGGCAAGGGCATCCTCCATCCCCTGGAGGACGCCATCCACCCAGGCCACCGGGGTGGATGGGGGGAGGAGGAGGGCGACGAGCATCCCCGCGGGAACTCCCCCTTTGGCCGCCAGGTCCGAGAGGTTCACCTCGGCGGCAAAGCTCCCCACCTGCCGGGCCGGGGCTTCGGGGGGAAAGTGCCGGCCCTCCACCACGGCGTCGGTGGTAACTAGGAGCATCCGCCGCACGCCGGCCGGAAGGGCCGCGCAATCGTCCCCCAGGGGGAGCGGGCCGGTGCGCCCGGCAGCGAGCCTCTCGGCGAAGCGGCGGTGGAACCCGTATTCGCCCAGGGTCCGGGCGGTGGGGCGACCCCGGCCCCTCCTACTTGTAGGGGACGTATTCCTTGCCAAGGAGCTCCCGGCCCAGGATGATGCGCATGATATTGAGGCCTCCCTCGGCCCCCACCATGTAGCTCATGAGGCCGCGGAAGCCCAGTTCCAGGCCCACATCCTTGGTGTATCCGGACGCCCCGAACCACATCATCACCTTCTTCACCGTATCGAAGGCGACCTGGGGGGCCATGAGCTTCACGCTGGCCACCACCCGGTCCACCTCGGACCGGTGGGCCGTGTCCCCCTTCCAGGCGTACGTGTCCAGGAGCCACGCCGCCCTCCGGCACTGCCACTTCACCGCCTCCACCAGGGCGTACTGATCGGCCAGTTCGAACTGGATCCCCTCGAACTTCCCCAGGGGCCGGCCGAAGACCTCGCGGTTCTTGATGTAGTCCATCCCCATCTCGAGGGCCCGTTCGGCGGCCCCGATGCACGCGGCGGCCACGAAGGTCCGGGCGCTCTGGAATCCCTCCATGGCGTACAGGAACCCCTTCCCCTCCGCCCCCACGAGGTACTTCGCGGGGACCTTCACGTCCTCGTAGGCGAGGGCTCCGGTGGAGATCCCCATCCGCCCCATGTTCCGGAACCGCGTCACGGAGACGCCCGGGGCCTGGGTGGGCACGAAGAGGAAGTGGAATCCGTCCCCGGATTCGGACCGGGTGAGGGTGAGGTGGCCCCCGCCCCGGGCGCGGGCCTCCTCCACCCCCGACAGGAACGCCTTCTCCCCGTTCACCACGAAATCCGCCCCGTCCCGGTGGGACCGGGTGCGCATCCGCCCCAGGTCGCTCCCTCCCCCGGGCTCCGTGGTGGCGATGCCCAGGAAATGCTTCCCCTGGCAGACGGGGGGGAGCACTTCCTGCCGCGCCTCCTCGGTCCCGTGCCGCGCCAGGATGTGCCCCCAGCCCGCTTCGAGGAGGAAGAAGACCGCGGTGGCCATGGAGAAGTCCCCCCGCCCGATCTCCTCCGCGGCGATCTCGGTCTGGACCGCGGTGGCCCCCATCCCCCCGTACTCGGGCGGGACCGGCATCGCGAGGAGGCCCAGGCGGGCCATCTCGGAGAGGACCTCCTCCGGGATGACCCCGGCTTCGTCCAGCGTCCGCTCGTGGGCCCGCAGGACCTTGTCCCCAAACCGGCGCAGCGTCTCCTGGAAGGCGATCTCCTCGTCCCCGAACCGGAAATCCATCGTCTTACTCCGGGGAGTGGCAACGGTGGAGAGATATATCCAGAGCGGGGCGCCGGGGGAGAGAGGAACATCCCCCGGAACCGGGCCTCGATCCCTCTTTCGGGGCCCTTCCCCCCCGGACTCGTCCGGCCGAAGATTTATTACCACCCCGAATGGTGGGAAAAGTTAAGGTGAAAAATGGCGACCCCACCTCCCTCCCCTCCACCCGGAGGCCCCAGCCCACCCTGGCCGACGTCGGCACCCCCCGCGAGCCCTCCCTACAACCCGGCGTCCACCGGGACGCCCCCTCCGGGGTCGATGCCCGCCTGGAGCGGCCCAACCGCCCCTCCCCCCAAGAAGTCCCACGCGGGCCTCGTGGCCGGCGTCGTGGTGGTGGTCGTCGTGGTCGCCCTGGTCCTGGCCCTCGGTCTCATGAACATCCTGCCCATCCCCTACCTGAGCAGCAGCAAGGGCTCGAGTTCCTCCTCCTCGTCGGGAGACATGACCTTCGCTCAGGCCCTCCCCTACGCGGATTCCGCCTCTTCCGGGTACGGCGGAGGCGGCTGGTCCCTGATCCTCGCCTTCGGCTTCGGGTCCACGACCTCCACGTCCGTCCCCTCCAACCTGTCGGGCAGTTCGGGCTCTTCCTCGGGCTGCAACGTGACCATCCTTTCCGGGGCCAGTACCACCGTGGGGATCCCCGCCATGACCTCTTCCGTTTCGAGCGGCGCGGCGTCGGCGTGGGTCTTCGGCTACCGGAACGGTTCCGGTGCCCTTTTGCTCACCGATGTGATCAACGGGAAGGGGACCAATGTGGCCACCATCGCCGCGGGGCAGAGTTGCTCCACCGGCCTAGGCCTTCTCTCGTCGGTCCCGTCCACGGTGATCGACAGCAGCCAGGTGACCGCGGCCGTGGCCACCGACGCCGCGGGGTTCCTCAAGGCCCACCTCAACGCCAGCGTGGAGTTCGAGCTCATCGGGGGGATCAATTTCTTCATCCACATCAGTCCCGAGTGGACCGTGCGGTACACCACCTGCACCGTGGGTTTCACCAGCAGTTCGTCCCTCGGGGACACCTTCAACGCCACGGTGAACGCCACCTCCGGGAAAGTGATCTACTGGCAGAACCAGACCAACGTCCCGTGCAATGGCTCGTCCTCCTCCTCGCCGCCCCCTCCATCCCCCCCAGCTCTCAATAGCAACATCCAGTTCAGTACCGTGACGTCGACGATCGGCCCGAACGGCACCTACAACTACACCGCCACGGTCTCCTACACGGGGAGTTCCCCGGTCTACTTCCAGAACTGCACGTTCCTGGTGACGGATCCCAACGGCTCCTTCGCCACCGTGAACTCCTCCTGGAGCCTCTCCGTGGTCTCGAACTTCCATGTGATCGGCTCCTACGACCTCATGACCAATACCTGGACCATGGGGATGGGGATGCAGTTCGCCGCGGGGATGGACCTCGTGCTCCACACACCGGTGGACATGAGCGGAGGAATGATTTCCATGTCCGCGATGGGCTTCACGGGAAACGTCGCCATGTTCCTGTAGGAGCTCCCAGGTCCGGAGCCGACAACCCTTATTGCCTCCCTCCCTCCCCCCGGGAGGGAGGTCCCTTCAGATGGTCGTCCGCGTGGCGGTCAACGGGTACGGCACCATCGGGAAACGGGTGGCGGACGCCATCGCCCGCCAGAGCGACATGGAGCTCGTGGGGGTCAGCAAGACCCGGC
Source organism: Thermoplasmata archaeon (assembly GCA_021798195.1). Classification (GTDB taxonomy): domain Archaea; phylum Thermoplasmatota; class Thermoplasmata; order Lutacidiplasmatales; family UBA184; genus JAJZYH01. The sequence goes on along the minus strand of JAJZYH010000036.1, from coordinate 5,105 downwards.
CCAGCTCCGAGGCGAGGATGGCCCGGGATCGGGGGTACCCCCTCTACGTGGCCGGGGAAGGGAAGCCCGAGGAGTTCCGGGCGGCCGGCCTCGAGGTGTCCGGGACCCTCTCCGACCTCCTCTCGAAGTGCGATGTCGTGGTGGATTGCGCTCCCGAGAAGCAGGGTCTCGCCAACAAGGCCCTCTACGACAGGGTCGGGGTGCGGGCCATCTGGCAGGGGGGGGAGAAGGCCCACATCGCGGAGCATTCGTTCAATGCCCTCGCCAACTACCGGGAGTGCCTGGGCGCCCACCGGCTCCGGGTGGTCTCCTGCAACACCACGGGGATCGCCCGCGCCGGGGCGATCCTCCAGCGGGCCTACGGGGTGGAGCACTGGGAGGTCACCGTGGTCCGCCGGGCGGCGGACCCGGGAGAGAGCCGAAAGGGCCCCATCAACGGGATCCTCCCCACGTTCACCCTCCCGTCCCACCACGGGCCCGACGTCCGCACCGTGCTCCCCGACCTGCCCATCGCCACCACCGCCGTGGTGGTCCCCACCACGCTGATGCACGTCCACGTGAACCACGTCCGACTCCGCGATCCTCCCTCCCAGGAGGAGGCCATCCGCGAGGAGTTCCGGAAGCATCCCCGCTTCGTCCTGTTCCAGGACTGGCAGCACATCGAGGGGACCCCGCAGGTCATCGAGTGGGCCCGGGACCTGGGCCGATCCCGGAACGACGTGATGGAGAACGTGCTCTGGTCGTCGGGGATCCGCCTCGAGGGGAAGGACCTCTATTTCTTCCAGGCCATCCACCAGGAATCCATCGTGGTCCCCGAGAACATCGATGCGATCCGGGCCATGTTCCAGCTGGAGACGGATCCCCTCGTGAGCATGGCCCGGACCGACCGAAGCCTGGGGATCCTCCCCACGGCGGCGCCGCAGGGAAGCTCCCCCTCCCGGGAGTGACTCCCCGGTCGGGGAGTGAGTCTTCATGTGACCCCGCCCCTGGGATGAATCGGTGAAATCGATGTCCCGGTTGGTGCGACATGATGCGAAGGGGCCTGCGCTGATCCAGGTGGGAGAGAAGGTCGTGGCCGTCTGCCAGTGCGGCCTCAGCAAGAACAAGCCGTTCTGCGACGGATCCCACAAGAAGACCCAGGACGAGGCGGAACACCAGACCTACATGTACGACGCCGAGGGGAACCGGGTCCGGGTGGACGACCTCTTCCCCGCGCCCAAGAGCAAGTACACCGCCTGACGCGACGCATCGGGGGGGAGATCCCCAACCCCCTTCGGGGAGCCCGGGAGGGTCCCCGAAGGGGACCTTCTCCCCCCCCTCTTTTATATACGGATAGCCCCTCGGCCGCCCGAATGTATTACCTGGATCACCGTCGGGACGTGGTCCGGATCCCCCCTTCCCGCCTGGGGCCGGACATGGAGAACGTCCTCACGGAGCTGGCGCAGCAGCAGTTCGAGGGGAAGCTCCTGGAGGGGCAGTACCTCGCCGTCCTCATCCGGGACGTGAAGCTCGTGGGGGAGGGACGGATCATCCACGGAGATGGGGGTGTCTACCAGGAAGTGGAGTACGCCGCCCTCCTGTTCCGGCCGGAGCCCAACGAGGTGGTGGAGGGACAGGTGGTGGAGGTCCGGAAGTTCGGGGCGTTCGTCCGGTTCGGACCCCTGGACGGCCTCCTGCACGTGAGCCAGGTCATGGACGACCGGGTGAACATCGACGAGCACAACCAGCGGCTCGTGGGCGTGGAGACCAAGAAGGACATCAAGGTGGGATACAAGGCCCGCGCCCGGATCGTCTCCCTGTCGCTCTCCGAGATCTCGCCCCGGGACAGCCGGATCGGACTCACCATGCGGCAGCCCGGCCTGGGACGCCTGGAGTGGATCGCCGAGGCGCACAAGAAGGAGAAGGAGAAGGCCGAGGCGAAGGGAGCCAAGAAGGAGAAGGGCCCCCACCCCGCCGCGGCAGCCCCCGCCCCCGGGATGGCCAACGCCCCGGCCGCGGCGAAGTCGAAGGCGTGAGGTGGTCCATGATCAACCTGCGGGCCTGCCGTCAGTGCCATTTCATCTCGGACCAGGCGAAATGCCCCCGGTGCGGGGGCGAGACCAGCAAGGAATGGCAGGGGTACCTGGTGGTGGTGGACCCTTTGCGCTCCATGATCGCGCAGAAGATGGGGATCAAGGCGGGTGGCCGATACGCCCTCCGCGTCAAGTGAAGGCCCCTTGGACCTTCGCCTCCCCACGTCGTTGCGATCCGCTCTGGCGATCCCCTGGGGGCCCGTCCTCTCGTCGGAGGCGGCCCGTTCCCGGTTGGCCCATGGGACCGTCCGCCTCGCCACCTGCGGGGATGTGGTGACGGAGGACGCCCTCTCCTGGGGCTTCCCCCCCTTCCTCGCCGTGATCGACGGGAAGACCCTCCGGGGACCTCCCCGCTCCAATCCCCTCGCGGCCACCCATCCCTGGAAGGTCCGCCGGACCGTGGCGAACCCCCCCGGGACCCTGAGCGCGCCTCTCCGTGAGGCGATCCATGAGATGGCGAACGGAGAAGGGGGGCTCCTCTGGGTGGACGGAGAGGAGGACCTGGCCACCATCCCGTTGATACTGGAGCTCCCGGAGCCCGCCACAGTTATATACGGTCAGCCAGGTGCGGGCGTCTGCTTCGTGCCCGTCGACGCCCCGGCGAAGGACCGGGCACGGAAGATCCTGACACAGATGGAGGTCATCCCGTCCCATGGACATCAAGGTCGCTGAGGAACGCCCCAACCCCCTGCTCCACCGGAAGGAGTACGTGGTGGAGATCGGGCATGGCGCCCAGCCCACCCCCAAACGAGAGGAGGTCCGCAAGGCCCTCGCCGAGCTCCTCCACGTCAACAAGGACCTCCTGGTGATCGAGCGCATGCGGGCCACGTTCGGCGCGCCCCGCTCCCGGTCCGTCATCCACGCCTATGAGTCCAAGGAGGCCCTGGAGCGGACCGTCCGGACGCACATCCAGGTCCGTAACGGGCTCCGTGCGAAGGAAGCCAAGGCGGCCAAGGCGGCTCCGGCCGCACCGGGTCCGGCTGCCCCCGAGCCCGCCAAGAAGGAGTGAGGATCGTGGGCAAGGCGAGGGTCGGTCTCTACGCCGTGAAGGGGGATTCCCTCACGCGGACCCACTCCACCTGCCCCAAGTGCGGCCCCGGCGTCTTCCTCGCGGAGCACGGGAACCGCCGATCCTGCGGTCGCTGCGGCTACGGCGAGCGCAAGACGAAGAAGGGCGCCTGAGACCACCCGCCCCGCCGGGAAGGTCGTGCGGCCCCTAAAGCCGGGGAACGTACGCCCGACACTTGCATGGTTGTCCGGAGAGGGAGTTCCGGCTGAAGCACCGGCTGGGGGTCACTCCATGGCAGAACTCCGGGTGACCGCACTGGCACGACGGAAGGAACTCCTCGGGAATACGTGGGTCGTCGCGCCGCCGGTGTTGGGAGGAGGCAGAACCTCCTTCCGGCCCGGGGGAGGTCCGCCGGGAGCGGACCGGCCGGTCCAAGGCAAGAGAGGGGCAAGGGGTCTCGCCTGCGTCCTTGGGCCGGCCCCGCCCGGGGGGCTTTCCCAACGGATCTCTCTCCCTCCGCAGGAGAACCACTCGGAACCAACGAGGGAGAACTCCCACCCCGGTGGGTCCGTCGAGCCGGAAGGCGGGCCGGGAGACCTCCGGGGGCTCCCCGTGCTCCCGGCCCACGGACGTCTCCCGGGGGATCCCGTCAGCCGCTCTTGGGGATTCCCTGGGGAACGGAGGTGGCCGAAGCGGCGGCGGGCGGCGCGACCTCGCGAATCGCCGCCGTGATCTTCTGACGCATCTCGGGGTCAAGGGTGGCCATGCCGTGGGAGGTCCGCAGATGTTCCTCCACCTTCGGCAGGAGTTCCTCGGTGGTGGGCGCCTTCTGCACGTATCCGCACTTCTGGCCGACGTCCCGGCAACGGAATCTCTTGGTCATCGTTCTCATCCGACCTCGGGGAGGTCGGAACGACGAGGGAGGGGCGCGCTTTTCCCACTTCCATCCAGATAATCTGGATGGTCCGTATGGGCTTGGGTCAAGGAACGGGATCCGCCGCTCGGGACCCGGGGGAGTCCGGTCCGGGTCCGCCACCCACGGGTCCGCCCGTGAGGTGTCCGTCCAGGGAGCGGGTGAAGGCGACCTCGGCGATGGCCTCCGCGTTCTGCCGCGCCACCCCGATCCACCAGGAGCTCAATGTGAGGGCGTGCCGATAGGGTGGGTTCCCCCGGGTCTTGAGGAGGAGCGCTTCCGTCCGGGCGAACCGCTCCACCCCTTCCCCCTTCCGGGAAAGCACCTCCATGGCGAGGTCCGGGGATTCGGTCCGGAGCGCCTCCAGCGCGGTGCGCAGGTAATTCCGGATGATCTCCCCCCGGGTGGCGAGTTCCTCCAGGATGGGGCGGAACGGGGATGGGGGATGCGCCTCGCGCGAGATCTCGCGTGTGGCCGATTCCACCGCCTCGGCCATGTCATCCATGAGCTTCACGATCACCCGGTTCCCCAGGAGCTGGCTGGACCTCTGGACCCCCAGTTGGCGCGCGAGGCGCCCGTTGGTGGCCGCGAGATTGAGCTGACGAAGGGCCAGCGCGTGGAGCCGGCGGACCTCCACCCGCATCTCGGGGACGTGGCGCAAGGTCTTCCACGAACCCGCCCGAAGCGCGGTGACGAGGCGCTCCAGGAGGACGTCCAGGGAAAGGCCGATCCGGGAGATCACCTCCCCCACGGGGTAGGTGGTGGGATCGAGGAAGCTTGTGGCCACGATGCGATGTCGATCCACCTCGATGAGCCCGAATCCCAGGAGCGCATGGGTGGCCTGTTCCACCGACGCGCGGACGTCGTCCTCGAACCCCTGCGCATCCTCGAGCTGGACCCGGTCATAGCCCAGGGCATAGGCGGCATGGAGGAGTCGGGTGGGAAGGTCGGCCGAGGTGAAATGTTCCTCCCGGATGGAAAACGATCGGGAGGTGCTCTCCGGTCGGCCCGGGGCCGGGGGGAGGAGGCGGAGCTCTCCCGTGGGTTCGGTGACCCATGTGACGAACTGCCCCGCCACGATCCCGGTTCTCTCGGCCCAATCCTTGGGGAG
>JAJZYH010000013.1 GCA_021798195.1 Thermoplasmata archaeon | reverse complement strand
TCGTCGCTTATGTGTACTACTACACGAAGGTGCACCGCATCCCTCCCTCGGAGAACGAGATCGCCGCGTTCCTCGGAGTCTACGGTCCTTCCGCCCACCAAATGATCCTCCGTCTCGAGGCGGCCGGTGTGCTCGCCCGGATACCGGGGCAACCCCGAACCATCCGAATATTGCTGACCCGTCAGGAGATCCCGGATCTGGAGTAGCAACTTCTCAAGTCAATCCTGAGTAGAATAACTTCGTGAAGCGGCTGCCGGGTTCGCCCCAGGAGATGTCCACCTGTTTGACCCCATGGTCGTGGCACTCCACCCGGGGCACCATGGCGTGGACCCTGGTCGGCAGCTGCATCGTGCCCAAGTGGCGCCATTCCCTCTCCTCCTCGGGTTCGTAGAGGGAGAGCTTCTTCCCGCACTGGGGCCGGGGAAGGTCACCCCATCGGCGTGCTCCAACCCGACGTTGATCCGCTGCTCCCGGACGTTCCGGTCAACTAGGACGACAGACGAGGGAGGTTCCACCCCGAGGATCTTTCGGAAGAGTCCGGCATCCTGCACGCAGTCCACTCGCGTGCCCGACCGCCACAATGTCAAGACGTTACCCACCCGTAACCTGGAAGAATCAGACATAGAGGGTCGTGAACTCATGGAGTCTACCGGTATATCTGGCGCACACCGACCGGGCTAACGCATTCTTCTCCTCTCCAAAGCGGGAGGGAAGGGAGGTCTACGAGACCCTCTTTCCAGCCCATCTGCGGGGGCGGGGGATCACGTATGAGGGCAGCCGGGTCCCCACTCCGCAGACCAACCCGAAGCATCGAACTGCGGTGGCAAGGATGCGACCGGCACCAGTGACGGTTGGGATCCATTCCGGAGTCCTTCGAGTGGTACAAGGACGAGATCCATGATGCCCGGGGATGGAGAGGTTCGGGGCCCGAGGAAGGCGATCCCACGGAAGCTCCACACGGGAGGCGCTTCTGGGGCTCCACCTGAGACAGGTCGAGGCCGATCCGACGGTCACATGAAGGCAAAGAGGTCTCCTCCCACCCCTCATCCCCCGCGGGGAAGAAATTCCCGCACTTCGCAAGCCGGCAACGGCGAGGATAAGCTTTTGTCCGTTTTAGGGTCTGTGCAGGAAGATCCCCATGAACCCCCAGGAATCCGTCGCGAAGCCTCGTTCCCGCCGCCCCATTCGGGTCCTCATCGCGAAGCCGGGGCTCGATGGGCATGATCGGGGGGCCAAGGTAGTGGCCCGGGCGCTCCGGGACGCAGGGATGGAGGTGATCTACGCGGGCCTCCGCCAGACGCCCGAAGACATCGTGGAGGCCGCCCTGGAGGAGGATGTGGACATCATCGGCCTCTCCATCCTCTCCGGGGCCCACATGGTCCTCCTCCCCCAGGTCGTGTCGCTCCTCAAGAAGCGGAAGGCCCACCGGATCCGGGTCTTCGCGGGAGGCATCATCCCCGACGAGGATGCCGGACGCCTCCGCCGGATCGGCATCCGGGCCATCTTCGGGCCCGGCACGTCGCTCGAGTCCATCGTGAGCACGGCGCGAAAGATCGCAGGTTCCCGGGCATGAATCCGCCCCCCTCCGGGGGGAACCGTCCCCGGAAGGCATCGGGGCCCGGGGCGCGCCTGAGCCCCACCGCCCGGGCGATCCGGGCCGGGGATCGCCGGGTCCTTGCCCGCCTCATCAGCGACGTCGAGGCGCGCGAGCCCGCGACCCGCTCCATCCTCGAGGAGCTCTACCCCTACACGGGGAGGATCCCCGTCATCGGGATCTCCGGGCCCCTGGGGGTGGGAAAGAGCTCTCTCGTGAACCTCCTCATCCAGCATCTGCGGGGAAGGGGGAAGAAGGTGGGTGTGATCGCGGTGGACCCCACGAGCCCGTTCAGCGGCGGGGCGGTGCTGGGGGACCGGATCCGGATCCAGCGCCCGGCGGAGGACACCGGAGTCTTCCTGCGGTCCATGGCGAGCCGGGGGCACTCGGGGGGCGTGAGCCAGAGCACCCGGGAGGTCATCCGGCTCCTGGAGGCCTTCGGCATGGACGTGGTGCTCGTGGAGACCGTGGGGAGCGGCCAGGTGGACGTGGAGATCCACGAGATCGCATCCACCCGCGTGGTGGTGCTGGTGCCTCACCTGGGGGACGACGTGCAGACCATGAAGGCCGGCCTCTTCGAGATCGCCGATGTCTTCGCGGTGAACAAGGCGGATCTGCCGGGCGCCGACGAGGCCGCCCATCACCTCATGGAACTCATCCGGACCGCCCCGGCCGGAGAGAAGTGGCACCCCCGGATCGTGAAGACATCCGCCCAGATCCCCTTGGGGATCCCCGAGCTATGGGAAGTGGTGGAGGCCCATGAGTCCTATCTTCGGGAAGGAGTCCCGGGGGAACAGGCCCGGCAGAGACGGCTGCGGCAGGAGCTCCGGGACCTGGTGACGGGCCGGTTCGCGGGGGAACTCGAGGACGCCATGGACCGGGACCCCGCGCTGGATCGACTCTTCCAGAAGGTGGCGGAAGGGACCCTGGACCCGTATCGCGCGGCGGACCGGGTCTACGAGTCGCTCCGGAAGCGCTGAGATCCCTCTATCTCTTTCCAGGGCTCCCGGCCCGGAGGGATCGCTCTATCCTCCGACGGGAGCCCGCAGAAACTCTATGACGGGGGGCCTCCCCTTCTACCCTCGTGGACCTCGCGCTTTGGATCATCGTGGCGGCCCTCGTGGTCGTGGGGTTCGTCTCCTACTTCATCTTCGCTACGTTCGCGGTGGGGGCCGGCTTCTCCCCCACCCCTCCCGACGTGGCGGACGTGATGCTCCAGTTCGCCCGGGTGCGCCCGGAGGACCGTGTGGTGGACCTGGGGGCCGGGACGGGATCCCTCGTCCTGCGGGCCGCCGAGGTGTACGGGGCGCAGACCCTCGCGGTGGAGATCGAGCCCATCCGCTATCTCCTCCTGAGGTTCCGATGCGGAAGGAGCGCGGCCCGGGATCGCCTGAGCGCGGTGCGGGCCGATCTCTTCCAGGTGGACCTCCATGGCGCCTCGGTGGTCCTCGCGTTCCTGTGGCCCTCCACCATGCGGCGGCTCAAGGAAAAGCTGGGAAAGGAACTCCCTCCGGGGGCGCGTGTGGTGAGCTACTACCATCCGATCCCGGGGTGGATCCCCTTCGCGGTCCATCGGGGCCTGCGCGTGTATGCCTACCAGCAGCCGTTCCCCGAGGGGAAGGGGGACGGCACGGAACCCACCGGCGGCTCTCTCTTGCAGCGGCACGGGGCTGGGCCCGACGGGATACAGCCCGGACGCGGACCGGGGCGGGAGGCGGGACTTCCCGCGTTGGATCGGGATTCCCTGGTTCCCGTCCGTGGAGATAGGGATCTCAACCGGTCGTGGGGGGTTCGGTTCCCCCCGCGGGAGTTTCCCCCGCCTTCTGGGATGGAGGCGCGGGCTCGGCCTTGGGGGCCGGGGTCTTGAACTCCTCCTCGAAGAGGATGCGGGCCGGTTTCACGATCTGCCGGAGGTCCTCCACGACCCGGCTCTTCTGCGCCATCCACTGCACGTCGAACTTGGCGCGGTCCGGGAGACGGATGGTGACGGTGTCCGGGGTCACGGATACCTGGAACTCCCCGGCGTGGCCGTAGTCCATCTCCAGGACCGAGGTGACGAGGTCCTCGGGGCGGGAGAGCTTCTCGGTGATGGTGATCTGGGCCCGGACCTTCCGGCCCGCGAGGGGGTTGTTGAAGTCCACCTTCACCCGTCCCGCCGTGAGGGTCACCACGCGCCCCTGCCGTCCGTCGATGGTGAGGATGGTCCCGATGTCCAGGTGGGCGTCCTCCCGGCGCATCTCGGGGAGGCGGGAGATCCGGGACATGGGGAACGTCTCGATGAGCTTCGGGTCCCTTTCCCCGAAGGCCTCGGCGGCCGGGAACTCCCGGTCCAGGCTCTCCCCGACCCGGAGGGCGGCGAGGGCCTTCTCGATGGCGGCCGGGAAGTACTCCCGCCCGATGACATGGGCCATGGGGTGCAGCTCCCCGGCGGGACGGCCGTTCCAGGAGGCCTTCTCCGCGGCTTCCTTCCGGGTGGTGTCCACAAGTTCCGTCTTCCCGGCGCCTTCCGCCCAGAGTTCGTAGTCCAGCCGGACCACGTCGCCCGCCTTCACCGGTTCGCCCGCGGCCACGGGAGCGTCTGCCATATGGCGGCGCCGACGCCAGACGGGACTTAAACGTTTCTCAACGGAATGCGGTGGAGGGAGTCCCGGAATCCGTTCCCCCTCCCGGGGTAGAGGTGGGGCGGGTTCCGTCACCGGGGACCGGGGAGGTTCCGCCGTCCGCTCCAACCGAACCGGAGGAACCCCCGCAGGGCCCCGATGACGGTGGCCCAGCGGCGGAGGATCTCCAGTGGCCGGTAGCGCCATCCGGGGTATTCCCCGTCGTGGCGCCGTCCGTCCCACCACAGCCCCAGGGCGAGGGCGACGAGAGAGACGAGTCCCGCGCCCAGGAGGAGGTCGCCGAGGACCCGGGCTTCGGGGAACGGAAGGAGCAGGCCCCCCGCGAGGCAGAGGCCCGGAGGGACCACGTAGGGCGCGAGCCGGCCGGTGCTCGCCTCGTAGGTGGTCCCGATCCGGCGCCAGAGCACGTAGCCTCCCGTGGCGTAGGTGCACTGCTTCCTCAGGAGCGCCCCGAGATGGAGATCGGAGAAGTCGTGGTGCACCCAGGCCTCCGGAACGTAGAGGCCCCGGTAGCCCGCCTTGAGCGCTCGCACCGCGAATTCCTGATCCTCGCTGGAGGCACGGGGGTAGAGCGTCACGTCGAGCTTTCCCAGGCGCCGGAAGACCTCGGTCCGCCAGGCGCTGTTCCCCATGGGGAGGGCATGGGGGTGGGCCCGGGCCACGAGGTCGTAGAACCGGCGGAGGTAGGCGTCGTAGTAGCGCGCCCCGACGCTCGTGGCGGTACCGGGCTTCGCGGGGGTGGGTCCACCGGTGAATCCCACCTCTGGCTGCTCCTGAAGCGGGCGGACCAGCGCCCGGAGCCAATCCGGGGGAGCCTCCTCGTCAGCATCCAGAAAGGCGACGATCTCTCCCCGGACCCGGTCCAGCGCCTGGTTCCGGCTCTCCGCGATGGTCCCGGGGACCCGCAGAGGGATCACCCGGGGGTCCTGCCGGGAGAGGGCCGCCACACCCTCGAAGGTCCCGTCGGTGGAGCCCCCGTCGGCCACCAGGATCTCCAGGGGGGGAAGGGTCTGCCGCCGGAGGGTCTCCAGAGTCGCCAGGACGCGGGGATCATTGAGGACGGTGACGATGACGCTCACCGAGGGGGCGGCGCCCGTTCCCGGAGGGTCCATGGGAGGTTGCCCGGGGGCTCAGCCCCGGGTCTCCTTGAGGAGGGCCTGGACGGTCATCCGGATGACCTCGGCCGAGGGATACCGCGCGCTGAAGCCCAGCGACTTCATGCGGTCCGTGGCCAGGCGCTGCTGGGGGATGTCCCCGGGCCACCCCCGCGCCCCTCCGGTGAACTCCACCCGGGCGGTGGACCCGGTCTCCTTGAGCACGATGCGGCCGATCTCGGCCACGCTCACGGTGTCCTCGGGAGCCAAGTTGAAGACGTTCACCGGATCTCGGGCCCGCTCCGTGGCGAGGATCATCCCGTCCACGCAATCGGTGACCCAGAGGTAGCCCTTGCTCTGTCGCCCGTCCCCCAGGATCTCCAGGCGCGTGGGATCCTTCCGGAGCTTCTCCAGGAAATCGTAGACCACCCCATGCGTGGCGCCGGGGCCCACCACGTTGGCGAAGCGGAAGATCCACGTCCGGAAGCCGAAGGTGTGGGCGAACGCGGAGAGGAGCCCCTCGCAGGCGAGCTTGCTCGCGCCGTAGAGGCTCTCCGGCAGGAGGGGCCCGTAGTCCTCCGGCGTGGGGAAGACCCGGGGGTTCCCGTAGACCACGCTGCTGGAGGAGAAGGCCACGTCCCGGATCCCGGCGACGCGCATCTCTTCCAGAAGGGTGCGGAGGGCCACGGGGCCCTGGATCAGGTCGAGGTCGGTCTCGCGGGTGCCACGACGGATGTCGGGATTCGCCGAAAGATGCCAGACGAAGTCGACCTCGGCGAGGGCGTCCCGGACCGCACGGGGGTCCCCCACGTTCCCCTCCACCACCTCCACGCGCGGATCCCCCGCGTAGCGGCGGAGGTTCTCCCGGCGCCCGCTGGAGAAATTGTCCAGGACACGGACCGTCCATCCGCGCTCCCGGAGGCCCTGGACCAGATGGCTCCCGATGCCTCCGGCGCCACCGGTGACCAGGGCGCGGGGGCGCGGCGTGGATGTGGAGATCCCTGTCATCGGTCCCATGGGCCGGCAGGCCACTCGGGGGACGGCATCTGACTTATATACCCCATGGGTGCCCTAGTAGAAGGCTCACGGGCAAGGGGCCTGGAAATGCGGACGTACGTGCGCGTGATCTTCAGTTCGGAGGGTGCGGGGCCGCAGCAGGTGATCGCGGTGATGCGGGAACTCGGGTTCGAGGAGTCCATCGGCATCAACGACTTTGTCTACAAGTGGCCGGACCGGGTGGGTCTCCCGGAGATCCTCAAGCTGATCTCCCAGATGCATGCGCGGCTCAAGGGCCTCCAGGTCAACTACGAAGTGAGTTCCGTGACCTGAGAGGGTTTCCGGAATTGACGGACCGATCGGTCTCTCCGGAGGAGGATGCGGGCACCGTGCCCCCGGGGGTTCCCCTGCCCGTCCCGCCCCCCCTGGAAGACCAGGTCCTTCTCCATCTCTTGGCCCACCACGCCTACGGGACCCGGTTCGAGGCGGACAAGTCCACCACGGAGATCGGGCTTCAGCGCGCGTTCGCCCAGCACGAGGGATCGGTGCTGAAGCACGTGGTGGTCTCCCTCGAAGCGGCCCACCTCATCGCCCGGAGATCCCAGTACGTGGTGGGCTATAGCGAGCCCAAGACGGTCTACGTCCTGACGCCCCTGGGGCGACAGAGGGCCATCGGGCTCCTCACCAGTGAGTCCTGCGGCGAGGAGGTTTGAGATGGCGGATCCGGCCCATCTCCCGATCCCCCGCCGGGGGACCCTCGAGGGACCCCGGATCCGCCTGCGCCCGCCCGAGCCGGGCGACCTCTCCCTTCTGTTCCGATGGCTCAACGACCCGGAAGCCATCGCACCGTGGGACCGGTTCGAGGTGGAGAGCTACCGGGCCCTCGAGGAGGCTCTCCACCATGCTCCCGAGGACGATCTCTCCCTGGCGCCGCGTTTTCTCATGCTCCGGAAGCCGGAGGACGTCCCCATCGGCGTGGTGGGGTACTTCTCGTCCTACCGGGCGCTGGACACGATGGACGTCTGGTACGCCATCACCCTCCGGGACCAGAGGGGGCAGGGACTGGGGAGCGAGGCGGTGGAGCTCCTGGTGGACTACCTGTTCTCCCACCGCATGCTGGAGCGGGTGGGGGCCACCACGGACGTGGAGAACCCTGCCTCGGTGCGGCTCCTGGAGAAGCTCGGGTTTCGCCGGGAAGGGACCCTCCGACGGGCCCTCTTCCACCACGGGACCTGGCACGACGTGGCGGTCTTCGGGCGCACCCGCTCCGAGTGGTCCGGGGACCCGGGTCACTGATCCGTCGAGGGGCCCGACCGGAGCCGGAACTTCAGCTGGCGGGATCCTCCCGGCGCGGGGTCCACCGGATCGAGGAGCCGCACCGGCCCGACCTCCCCGGTCTTTCGGACATGGGTGCCCCCGCACGGGCACTCGTCCACGCCCTCGATGAGGATGAGGCGGATCTGGGTGAGTCCCCGGGGCAACCGGCCCGCGTTGCTCCGGCCCGGCCGACGGGCGAACTCCTCCGGGGAAACGAACGCCACCCGCACCGGGACCGGCCGGGAGAAGTACCTCTCATTGGCCTCCTGTTCCAGCCGGGAAAGGACGTCCGGCGCCCGGAGCGGCGACTCAAGCTCCAGGACGCCCTCGATCCCCGCCATGCGGGCCCGCAGGGTCCGAATGCCGAACTGCTGGAACAGGAGCGCGGAGAGGAGATGCTGGCCGGTGTGGAGCCTCATGTGGGTGTGCCTCCGCCCCCAGTCCAGGATCCCGTGGACCGGGTCCCCCGGCTGGAGGTGCGCGCTCCCTCTCTGGGCCAGGTAGTGGAGGGTCCGTCCCCCCCTCCGTTCCACCCGGACCACCCGAAAGTCCGCCCCCCCGGGGCCCACAAGGGTCCCGCGATCCGATTCCTGTCCTCCGCCCTCGGCGTAGAAGAGGGTGCGGTCCAGCCCCACCGCCCCCGGAGGGATGGCCACCACCGTGGCGTCGAACTCCTTCCGGTACGCGTCCTCGATGGACCCGAGATGGAGGGCTTCCTCGGGGGGCGGGGCCGGGATCACGGGAAGGGGGAGGAATCCCCGCGAGAAAGCCTTGGCGCCCCCGGGGGAGGTCGTGGCCATCCCGGAGGGCTCCGCGGGCCACCATAGTGTTAAAATGCCCCCCGGGTGTGGGAGCCCGCGCGAGGCGGAATCGATGTTCAAGGCCCGAGTCAAGATGGAGGTCCTTCGGGAACTGGTGGATGTGGTGAGCACGCTGGTGACCGAGACGAAGCTCCAGGTGTCCGTGGACGGGATCGAGGTGAAGGCCGTGGACCCCTCCCACGTGGCCATGCTCGTGCTGAACCTCAAGAAGACCGGCTTCGAGGAGTTCACGGGGGATTCCACCGAGATCGGCATCGACGTGGAGAAGATCAAGGACGTCCTGCGCCTGTCGAAGCCCGGGGACCTCCTCAACCTGGCGTATGACGGGGGAAAGGGGAAGCTCGAGGTGAGCGTGGGGAAGATCGTCCGGCATATGGGAGTGGTGGATCCCGCCGGGATCACCGATCCCAAGGTCCCCAACGTGAACCCTCCCGGCAAGGTGGTCCTCAAGACCGACGAGCTGCGCCAGGGCATTCGGGGATCGGAGTCCATCAGCGACCACGTGACCCTCACCCTGGATCCGGAATTCTTCTCGATGCATTCGGAGGGGGAGAACGACCGCCTGGACCTCAAGATCCCCAAGTCCGAACTGACCCTTCTGGAGGCGAAGGAGACGGTGAAGAGCATGTATCCCCTGGACTTCTTCTCCAGCATGGTGAAGTCCATCTCCAGCGCCGAGGAGGTCACCATCTTCGTGGGGAACGAGTATCCGCTGAAGCTGGAGTTCTCCTTCGCCGGAGGGCGGGGGGATGCGCGCTTCCTCCTCGCGCCCCGGGTGGAAGAGGACTGATCCGTCGGGGGCCCCTCCGGCGGTCGGCGGCATCCGCCGCCCGATCCCGTCGCCGTCGGCTTATATTCCCGGCCGCGCGTGGGACCTCCCATGCCAGTCACATCCGCGCGTGTCGCCATCGTGGGAGCCGTTCGGACGCCCCTGGGGAAATTCCGCGGGACCCTCTCCCGGGTACCCGCGGTGACCCTGGGGAGGATCGCGGCCCAGGAGGCCATGAAGCGGGCCCGGGTGGGCCCCTCCCAGATCGAGGAGGTGATCTTCGGATGCTGCATCCAGGCCGGCCTCGGCCAGAATCCGGCCCGGCAGGTCCTCCTGGGCTCGGGGATCCCCGAGACCCGGGGGGGCGTGACCGTCAACAAGGTCTGCGGCTCGGGGATGAAGGCGATCATGATGGCCGCGAGCAGCATCCGCGCCGGGGACCAGGACCTCGTGCTGGCCGGAGGGATGGAGAGCATGGACCTGGCCCCGTACCTGGTCCCCAACCTGCGCGACGGGGTGCGGTACGGCGACGTGAAGTTGGTCGACGCGATGCTCCAGGACTCTCTCCTGGACGCCTACGATCACGAGCACATGGGGATGACGGGGGAGGACGTGGCCCGGCGCTACGGCATCACCCGCGCGGAGGCGGACCAGTTCGCGCTGCGCAGCCATGAGCGGGCGGTGCGGGCGGTCCGGGGCGGGCTCTTCAAGCCCGAGATCGTGCCCGTCCCGGGCACCATCACCGGGAAGGGGGACATGGACCATGACGAGGGTCCCCGACCCGACACGAACCTCGAGAAGCTGGCCGCGCTCAAGCCCTCCTTCCGGCCCGACGGGGTGCTCACCGCCGGCAACTCCTCCTCCCTCTCCGACGGGGCCGCGGCGGTGGTGCTCGCCAGCGAGGCCAAGGTGCGGGAGCTCAACCTCGGCCCCCTCGCGTGGATCCATTCCTACCACACCGGCGGGGTGGCCCCCTCCCGGGTCATGGAGGCCCCCATCCCCACCGTCCGGGAGCACCTGGCCCGGGCGAAGCTCTCCATCGAGGAGATCGATCTGGTGGAGCACAACGAGGCGTTCTCCACCGCCTCCATCGCGGTGGCACGGGAGCTCAAGATCCCGGACGAACGGTTCAACGTGAACGGCGGCGCGGTGGCCCTGGGTCACCCCATCGGATGCTCCGGTGCCCGCATCGTGGTCACCCTGGTCCACGAGATGCGCCGGAGGAAGGTGCACCGGGGGCTCGCCACCCTATGCATGGGGGGCGGGAACGGGACCTCCATGCTGGTGGAGTCCCCGGAGCCCCCGGCGTAGCGGGCCGGTTCCAACGGATGCGATAGTAACCGGCCGACGGAGGCCGCCGTCCCCTCGCTCGCAAACTACACTTTGGGGCAGGGGGTTGGGCCAAGGAAGCGAGTCGCTGAAGACCATGGCAGATAGGGACCTCCTCTACGTGGTTTGCACTTCGATCAAGACCTTTGACTTGCCAATCTTCGAGAGCGAGACAGTTTCCGACCCCTTCAGCCCCATGCTCTTCCGAAGGTCTTCGGGTATCCGGAGTACTAACCCCCTTCCGCTATGAGAAAGCTTGCGCTGTAACTTGAGGGGCTCTCCCCAGATGCCAAGCTTCCGGGCCACCTTGACTGTCCGATCGCTGTCTTCCTGGTCGATGAATTCCTCCCCGCAGGCTTGGCACCGGTGTCCCCTCTCGACAAATGTGATTCCTTCGATCTCGGAAAGAATGTCGTCTGCCACTGCGAGCTCTCCCTTCCCACAACTTGGGCATTTCATGGTTCAGTCCCCCTCCGTCCCTGTGACGATGAAGGCCATCTTCTCATCGGGAGAGTAGACGATGACGAGCTTCCGGGAACCCCCCTTCCGGGTCCAAACCTCCAACTTCGAGCGACCTCGTTGGACCACCCGGTGAGCCCCCCGCAGTGCGTCACGGACATCGTGCAAGTCCCAGTTCCACATTCGCATCTTGGTATTCCGGAAATGCTTGGATGGCTCGAGGCGGACTTCATCGGGATTGAACGGTAGCACTCTTCACCAACAATACAATACAAAATATGTACTTGAAAGCTTCCGTCTCTCCCTCACGTGAGATTAGTCGCGGCGCCTGTTCGGTGCAATACCCCCTCAACAAAGGGGGAAGGTGGAGCGCTGACGGAGCCTGGTGGTCCGTCTCCAACGGATGATAGGGTATCCGGCCGCCGGAGATCGCTTTCCTCTCGGCAGTGCGAGCGCGGATCTTCCGCACCTAGCCCGGGTTCTTCGGGGCCTCCGTCGGGGCGAAGTGGAGCTGGAACCGCGTGTGCCGTCGCAACACCGCGGAACGTGCTCGGTCTCGTGGTGCTCAGGTCGTCGAGCACGACCCGGACGGCCCAGTGGGGGTCGACGTGGCGGTGGAGTGTGCTCCGGAGGGCCAACATCTCTGGATGTCGGTGCTGCACGTGGGACTCCGTGATTGCCTTGCCGTCGAGGACATTCTGAGCGGTAAAGAGGTCCCCCGTCCCGTGCCGACGACGATCGTGGGTCCGTCGCTCGGGAGGCCAGTCCTTCGCCATCGGGAGGAGGGCCTGGGGTCGCTCCAGCGCCTGGGTCGGGGACCTTTCATCGACACGGTAGACCACACTCCGCTCGGGGGGGTTGGCGGCGGTGCCCACCGCATCGATGATCTTCTCCTCGAGCCTCGGGCCCAGCTGTCGAATTGGGGTCGTTCGGGGGGGATCCGCCGTGCAGGAGGGGCCACGCGCAGACGCCCCCGGAGGCAGAGGCCGGGATTGTCCTATCGCACTCTGAGGAGTCCGACCACTGGGCACCCACCGACCCGCTTCCGGGGCTCTCCCCTTCGGTTCACGCGGCCCGGCGCCGGTCGGGCGGCGGGGGCAAAAGATCCATCCCCAGGAGCTCCCCCGCGGCGCGCAGGATGCGGCGGCACTCCCGCCGGTCCTCGGGCCGCACCGCGCTCCGGCCGGAGGCCCGGATGGACTCCGCGGTGGCATGGAGCGATTCCAGGGCCTCGGGGATGCCCAGGTTGTGGCCCACCAGTTTGGGGAGCTCCGCGAGCCGGGCGGAGAGGGACCCCAGGGGGTATCCGGTCCCGTCCCGGGGGGAGAGGAGCCCCTGGAAGGTCCTCTGGTCCTCCCGCCACATCTCGTCCCAGCGGCAGGCGTCGGGGAAGAAGAACTCGAGGGGCTCCTGGTAGTTCCGGCTCATGAGGTACGCCCGGAGCCCCCCCCGCGAGATGTCCCGCAGGGCCTGGGCCAGGGGGACCAGGTTCCCCAGGGACTTGGACATCTTCCGGACCCCCATGGTGACGAACGCCTCGTGGAGGAAGTTCCGGGAGAAGGGCTTCCCCAGGATGGCCAGGGAGACCAGGTTCTCGGCGTAGTGGTGGGGGAAGATGAGGTCCAGGCCCCCCCCGTGGAGGTCCATGGGCAGCGGGAGGTGATGCTTCGCCATCACGAAGCACTCGAGGTGCCATCCCGGCATCCCCGGACCCCAGGGGCTCGTCCAGACCGGGGACGGGGGGCGCGTGGGCTTCCACAGGACGAAATCCCGCGGGTCCTCCGCCTCCGGGAGGGCATCGTTCCCGGGCTCGGGGACCGCGTGGGCCGACAGGAGCTCGTCCACCTCGAAGTCCTGGAAACGGGGGACCGCCGAGGCGTCGAAGTACACCGCTCGGCCCTTCCGGTAGGCGATCCTGCGCCGTTCCAGATGGCGGATCGCGCGGATCATGGTGGCCACGTAGTCGCTGGAGCGGGGCGTGGCCCGGGCCGGAAGGATGCCCAGGTCCCGCATGTCCCGGGCGAAGGAGCGCTCCTCCCGGCGGGCCAAGGTGCGCCAGGGAAGCCCCTGCGCCACGGCCCGGTGGGTGATCTTGTCCTCGAAGTCGGTGACGTTCTGGATGTGGTGGACCCGGGTCCCCTGCGTGAGGAAGAACCTCTTCACATGGTCGAAGAGGAGATAGGTGCGCGCGTGCCCCACATGGGCGGGGGCGTACACCGTGGGTCCACAGACGTACATCCCCAGGGGGTCCGACCTGCGGCCGGCGAGGACCTGGGTCCGGCGGGTGAGGGTGTCGCGAAAAGTAAGGTCCATGGACCTTCGCGAGCCAACAGGGCACGGCTCAAAAAGGCTCGTAGGTCCGGTCTTCTCCGTTCCCGAGGGGACCTCGTACGTTCCCGGGCCCCTTCCGCCGGAGAGGACCGCGGGGGTGGGTCTCCCGCGGGAGCAGGTATTTGAAAGCTCCCCTTCCCGCAGGCTTCTTAGCGGCTGGTCCCCATCCCGTGCCTCCCGGGAATCCCGTCCATGGAGACGCTTTTCGTGCTGGCCGCCACCGAGGCAGGGACCCTACGCGATGTGGTGGGCCGCGTGAAGGAGATCCCCCGGGTCGTGGAGGTCCAGCCGGTGACGGGCCCGTTCGACCTCCTGGTCCGCGTGGAGGCGCCCGCCATGCGCGAGGCTCTCGACGTGGTGGTGGACCGGATCCGTCGGACCCCCGGCATCCGCAGCACCGAGACCCTCATCTCGGTGGGCGGGGGGATCATGCGGTCGGCCCGGATCCCGGGCGCGGCTCGCTAGGGTCGGGCCTTTGGCCCTCTCCTCCGGTGTCCCCGGAGGGGGCGCGTCTCCGTCCCCAGGCCGAAGGGTAGCGCCCCGTCTCGATGAAGACCTGGTGGGCGTCCACCACCCAGCCATGCGGGGTGGCGGGAAGATCCTCGCTGGGGACAAGGGCCGTCCCGATCCCCACGAGCTCGTCGCGCCGGGTGACCAGCACCACGGTGGCCCCCCGGGCGAATCCCTGGGTCACGCGGAGGATCCCGGAGGCCGCGAGATCGGCCCCGTGGGCGAGGGCGTCCACCGCGCTGTCCTTCACCACGACCTGGGGGAAGCGGGACCAGGCCTCCCGGGGCGCGTGGAGGAGGCTCCGCACGGGCCCGGGGTCCCCTTCCCGGGCCCGGACCATGGCGTCCACCAGTGCAGTGAGGGGGACCGCCATGGACTCGTCGAAGGGTCCGGTGCCGGTCCGGCGGAGCTCCGCCATGTGTGCCCCGGCCCCCAGGGCCTCCCCCAGGTCCACCGCCAGGGTCCGCACGTAGGTCCCAGAGTCACAGAGCACCTCGCACAGGACGTCCCTCCCATGCCGCTCCAGGATGCGCAGGCGGTGGATGGTCCGGATCCGCCGCTCCCGCTTCACCGCCGAGCGGACCGGGGGCGTCTGGTAGATGGGTCCCTGGAACTCCTCGAAGACGCGACGCAGGTCCCGTTCCTTCACGGGGCCATGGAAGGTGAGGAGGGCCACGTACCGTTTGGGGAAGGTGAGGATGAGCGGAAGGAGGCGCAGGGAGCGCCCCACGGCGATCACCAGGACGCCGCTCACCCCGGGGTCCAGGGTCCCAGCGTGCCCCGCCCGGGAGACCCCCAGGATGTCCCGGACCCAGGCCGTCACCTGGTGGGAGGAAGGGCCCCGGGGCTTGTCCACCACCAGGAACCCCCCTTCCGGGGGGAAGAGGTCGGGTGGGGGAGACCCTTCCCGGGAGATCACGTGGCGCCCTCCGCGCGGATGTCCTCGGGCAGGGCTTCCAGGATCGTCTGGATGACCTCCTCCACGGAAAGGTGTGTGGTGTCCACCCGGAGGTCGTAGTGCAGGTCGTCCGGGTCCATCCCGTAGTAGCGTCCGTAGCGCTTGCGCTCGCTGGCCTCCCGGGCCCGCATGGCCGGGAGGGCCGATTCGAACGGGATCCCCTCCCGCCGGGAGATCCGCCCGGCCCGGGTGGCCTCGTCCGCGGTCACGAGGATCCGGTAGACCGGGAGGTTCCGGCGGGCGAGGAGCTCCCCGATGATCCGCCCTTCCAGGAGCCTTCGGGGCCCCGCGAGGGCCACCATGGCCCCGTCGAGGGCCCGGTCGATCTTGGGATCGTTCTCCGCCAGGGTCCCGAAGGTGAGGAGGTCCATCCCTCGCGCCTTGGCCTCGGCACGGAACACGTCCCCGGCCGACCGGTACTCCCGGTGGAGGAGATCGGCGAGGCGCTTCGCGGCGGTGGTCTTCCCGCTCCCGGGGGGCCCCCCCACCGTGATGGTGGGGGCCCTCACGGGGCTCCCTCGGCCGACGCGTCAGGAAGGGTACCTTGCCGGCTCTGGCGTCGGGACAGCGTGTAGTGCTTGAAGTACCGGCGCAGGATGAGGCTCAGGGGCAGGGTGTAAAGGGAGAAGATGAAGAACCAGTAGGGGGCCGGGATGGGCCCCATGTTGGAGAGGAGATTGATGGTGGCCCCGGCGAAGATGACCGTGGTGTGGGGCTGCTGGGCGGCGATAAAAAGACCCACCCAGGTGTAGATGGCGATGAGAAGGAAGTAGGTGACCGCCATCCCCTTGAGCTGGTTGATGGTCACCCGGCTCTGGCGGCGCTGCAGCGAGTCCAGGTGGGGCTTCAAGGCCTCCATCCGGTCCTTCTTGCCGCTCCGGATGGCCTTCATCTGGTGGGGTCGGATGGCGGCCGCGTGCTGCTGGACCTCCGCCATGAGCACCCAATCGGTGGTGATGTTGTAGACCACGGCGGTGACCAGCATCTCCACGAGGGCCGCGAGGAACATGGTGAGCATGAGGTAGTGGCCCCCGAAGCCGATGACCGGTGCCAGCACGTCCCCGAAGAGCCCGGCGATCTGGTTGCGGGCCTGGGCGTCGATGAGCATGTACATGCCCAGGAAGAACAGGAAGATCAGGATGAACGTGCTGAACTTGAACGTGGGGGCGGGGGGCCTCTGGGCCGAGGAGGTGGCCACGGCGGCGGGTTCCGGGGTCACTTCCCCGTCCTCCGCACCGGACCGGGCCTCCTCCGATCCCTCGTCCGTCCCTTCCGTCTCCTCGTCTTCCTCTTCCCCGGGGGCCTCCGGGGGCTCGGAGGCGCGCGAGGGGAGGGGCTGGGAACCCGGGCTCATGGCCCTACTCTCCTCCCAGGAACCGCCGGAGCAGCGGGTTCATCTCCATGAGCTGCTCCTTTCCCATCGCCTCGTAGAGGTTGATGATGATCCCCACGGTGAGGAGGACACCGGTCCCGGAGGCATCGCCCACGGTCCCGATGAGGTCGGCGCCCGACGCGAGCGCCCCCACCGAGGCGCCGGAGATGATGGTGATCACCGGGATGTAGCGCTCCAGGACCCGGCGGAGCACCCGGGGGTCCCGGCGGAAGCCGGGGATCTGCATGCCGCTCGACTCGATCTGCTTCGCCACCGCCTCCGGGCCCATGTTGGTGGTCTGGATCCAGAACTTGGCGAAGAGGACCGAACCCCCCGTCATGAGGCCGAAGAAGACCAGGACATGCACCAGGTCCTCGAGGGGGGTGTGGCCGGTGAGGAAGCCCCCGTACGACGCAGGGTTGATGAGCGGCAGGAGCCACTGCTCCAGCCCGTTGGGGGTGGAGACGTACCAGGCGCCTCCCGCAAGCGGCGTGGTGGAGGTGTACTGGTTGGAGGCCACCTGCGCCGCGTTGGGATAGCTCCCGATCCACCACTGGTGCCCGATCCCCGGGAAGTGGGCCAGGGTGGGGTTGGTCCAGAGCAGGATGGTGAACATGGAGATGTTGGCGAGGAGGGCCGCCATGAGGATCACCGGGATGTTGGAGGCGTACATCAGGCGCAGCGGATAGCGGCCCCGGGCCCCCCGGGCCTCGGCGTGCGAGAGGGGGAGCTCGATGCGGGTGGACTCGGTCCAGGCCACGACGAAGAAGATCACCGCGGTCCCCGCGAGGGCCACGAGGGGGTTGGGGTTGTGCAGGAGGATCTGCTCGAGGCCCCCGCCGGCGAGCTGCGAACTGGTGAGGTGGGTGAGGAGGTAGTAGGTCTTCACGATGGCCCCCGCGGGTGGGTTGCTCACGCTGAGGGGCGCCGCCGGGTTCGAGGGGATCCAGTTGATGGTCCCCGTCACGATGGCCTCGGAGACCCCCGCCGCGATGAACAGGGAGACCCCCGAGCCGATCCCCCATTTGCTCACCACCTCGTCCATGAGGAAGACGAGGTAGCTTCCGAAGACCAGCTGCGAGATGATGATGAGGTCCGCGAGGAGCGTCGCGTTCCCGGGCGAGAACGCGTGCATGCTGGCCACCAGGGAGGCGGAGGGGAAGACGTAGCCGAAGACCTGGGGGATCGCCTCCACGAGGATCATGGCGATCACCAGGATCTTCTGGGCCCCCTGGTACATCCCCTTGTCCTCGTCGTCGGTGAGGTCCAGGTTGATGATCTTGGCCCCCACGAAGAGCTGCATGATGATGGACCCGGTGACGATGGGCCCGATGCCCAGGTCCATGAGGGTCCCCTGGGCCCCGGCGAGGATGGCCCGGTAGCTCGCGAAGAGGTCGATGGTCTGGGCCTGGTCCACGCCGAAGAGGAAGATGTTCGTGAGGACGAAGTAAAGGAGCAGGACCGACACGGTCCAGAAGAGCTTCGTCCGGAAGTGGACGTGGCCCGACGGTTTCGTCACGGCGGGAAGCCGCTCCGTGAGCGACTTCCACCCGTAGAGCATCGATTTGTTGCCGTCGTAGGAGATCAGGAGGAACGCGAGCCCCAGCGTGAGGAAGAGGAGGACCCCCGTGAGCCCCATGGCCAGGACGGTGGGATGGGCCCACTCGTAGTACACGAGGAGGATGATGGCCCCCAGGATGAGGAGCGGGGCGGCGCTCGTGTAGGAGCGGGGGATCTCGTCGTCAGCCATCGGGGATGACCCTCCCAGAGGGGTCAGACCGCAAGGCGGAAACTCCGTTATATAATTGCAGGGTCCGTGCCCGCCCCAGGCGATCCGTCACGGGCTCGTCCGGGGCGAGGAGGACGGACGCTCCGGAGCCGGAAGGGCGGGGGCCGGGGAAGACTCCCCGGGAGGACCCGGGGGAGCCTCCAAGAGGGTCACCTTCTCGCGGGCGTGCCCGGAGGCATGCGCCACGTAGACCTTCCAGGGGTGCAAGGTCCTCCCACCGCCCAATAGGCGTTCCACCCCGGCGCGTGTGAGATCCGCCACAAAGGTACCGCCTTCCTCCCAGAGGACCCCCCTCTCGCGCAGGAAGGGGACAAGGCCCTCGAGCTCCCCCACGTTCACGGCGACCGGGAACCGCTGGGCTTCGGGGGGCCGCTTGAACCCCTTGCGCCCGAAGTGGTCCGGGGCGTAGATCAGCATGCTCTTGAACTTGTACTTGTGCAGGCCCGCGTTCCCGCGCCCGCCCTGCTTTCCGGCGCCCCGGCCCGCCTTGATCCCGCGTCCGTGGGTACGGCTCCCCCGGAACTTGCGCGTCCTGGATGGCATCCTCTGTTTCCTCCCCTAGATCATCCGGCGAAGGAGGGCGTCCATGTCCAACTTGGACCCGGCCGCACGGAACCCCAGGGCCCCGCCGTGGGTGTACGGCTTCTTGGTGGATCCCCACCCCCCCGTGGGGGCCTTGAGCCGGAAGAGCGGCTTGAGACCCTCCACCGATCCGATCCCCCGGGCATGCACCTCGCGGGCCAGCTCAGCGGAGCTCTCCTCGGGCACCGGCTTCCCGTCCTCGGTCCTCCCCCGGGCCCGGACCAGAAGTTCCACGGTCTCCGGGGAGACGGGCCCCCAGGTGACGTACCCCTGCACCGCGTAGACCATCCCGGCCACCACCGGGTCGTCCCGGACCACCACCGCGTGGTTGGGTCGGGTGAGACGCAGGTGCCGGAGGGTCTCCACCACCGGGGTACGGGCATGGATCCCTCCTCGCACCCGAACCACGGCCCACGTCATGCGGCGGTCCTCCGGGGCGGTCCGCGCCCCCGGGACGGGCCCCGGCCCCTTCCGCCGGGGCCGCGACGGCCCATGGGAGCCGCGTTGGGCTCCTTGGGCGGAAGGATGGAGGCGCCCGTGGGGCCCCGCACGATCTTGAGCCGGTCCATGTCCGTGGACGGCACCTTGAGGGCGGCGAGCTCTTCCAGCGCGTTGAACGCGGCCGCCGCGTAGTTCACCGTGGTCTTGGTGTGGCCGTCCGCGAACCCCCAGGCGTCCACGATGCCCGCGAACCGGAGGACCGGCTTCGCCACGTCCCCCACGGCGAGCCCCACTCCCCGGGGGGCCGGCTTGAACGTCACCTGGACGCTCCCGCACCGGCCCGTCACCGCGAACGGCAGGGTGTGGGGCCGGTAACAGCCGCACTCCCAGCTGCCGCATCCCCGGAAGACCTGGACCATGTGGAGCTTCGCCTTGTCGATGGCGCGCCGGATCGTGGGACCCACTTCCTTGCCCTTGGCACGCCCCAGCCCGGCAAAGCCGTCCCCATTCCCCACCACCACCGTGACCGCGAACTTGAAGCGGCGGCCGGAGTCGGTCATCCGCTGGACCATGTTCACGTCGAGGACCTCGTCATGGAGGTTGGGCAGGAGGGCGTCCACGATCTCGCATTCCCGGAGCGGAAGGCCGCTCTCCAGGGCCTGCGACATGCTGGTGATCTCGCCGGATTGGACCTTCTTCCCCAGCTCGGTCTTGGGGACCCATCCCGTGCCCGGGGTGCGCTGCTCACTCATCATGGAACATCAACCCTTCCGCCGGGGAGGCGCCCGGACCCAGAGGGTCTTCAGGACCCGGTCCCGATAGGCCTCGAGCCCCTCGGGGGGAGGCGTCTTCAGATGGGCCCCCGCGAGCCGCTCCTTCGAGGGGAACGATTCGGCCCGATGGGGAATGGAAACGCCCCCATCGAGGAGACCCTTGAGCGCTCCCAGGAGCCTCCCGCCCCGGGAGGGGGCGAGGAGGCCCGTGTCCAGCACCGCCTCGGTCTGTCCCGCCGCCGCGGCGCGCAGGCCCGCGAGATATCCCGTGAGGTACGCGGCCGGGGTGGAGCTCAGGCTCGAGGCGGGGAACCCCACCTTCACGAGTTCCTGGCTCCCCGCCGTGGCGAGGACACGGTCCCCCTGGGGATCGAACCCTTCCAGAGACACCAGGACGCGCGCGTTGGTGAAACGGACCACCGCCCGGGGCCGTTCGCTCTTGAGGAGCTTCAGCCTCGCGCGGTAGTCGGTCTTTCCCTCCCGCCGGCGCCGGAACGGCACCCGGTAGTTCGGTCCCCGCGCCATGGGCTCAGGCCTCCGCGGGGAGCGCCCCCGCCAGCCGGAGGTTCATGAGGAGGTGGTTCCGGCTCCGGAACATCCCCCCCTTCGCCTTCCGATAGAACTCGCGATACGCCTGGGCGGTGATCTTCTTCGCGTCCCGGAGCTCCGCCAGGAGTTCCCGCTGGGGTCGGATCCGGTGGATCCAGCGCTCCTTGGAGGGGACCCGGGAGGCAGGGCTCCCCCGGCGGGAGCCGGGGCCCGAGTGCCGTCCCCGTCGCCGCTCCTCGGCGAACTTCCGGGCCCGGACCCGGCTCACGCCCTTGACGGGCTTCCGCCGGATGACCCCGGCGTGGATGGCGCTGCGGATGTCCCCGCGGGTCACCGCGTCCTGCACCTCCTCCATGCTCGACGGGTCGATCCAGACCCGGTTCTCGCCGCACTTCAGGAGCTCGGCCGCCATGCGCCTCTGGTTGCGGAGGTCCGTCATTCTTCCCGCTCCTCCCGGAGGACCGGGTTCGCCACGCGGATGCCCCTCTGGCGCGCCGCCTGTTCCAGGATGAGGCGCTGCCGGGTCCCCACGCCGCCCGCAATCACCGCGATCTCCCGCGCCGGCTCCACCCCGTCGAGGTCCCGTGTGGTGTGCACCAGGACCGGGACGAAGCCCACGGGCGTGCGGCCCCGGACCTTCCGGGGACCGCGGAAGCCCACGGAGACCACCGTGGGGCGGTACCCGTAATGGCGACGCTGCTTGGACTGGACCCCCTTGGGAGCCCGCCAGGAACCCCGCCGCGCAATGCGCAGGTAGCGATGGGATTGCTGCCGCACGAACCGGGGACGGCGCCGGTTGGCGTTCCCCCGGACCGCGAGGAGCCGCCGGGACTCAGGATCCAGTTCGGGGCGCCGGGGAGCAGGGAGCTCCTCGGTCTCCTCCTTCTCCTTCTGGGTCGGCTCCGAGGGGGCCGCTCCTCCCTCCGAAGCGGCCCCGGAGGCCTTGCCCTTGGCGGCCGTCGTGGTGGGTCCGGGTGGGGAAGCGGGCTCCGCCTTCTCCTTCCGCTCCGGGGTCTCCTCCGGTTCCGGAAGGTCCTCCTTCCTGCGGGTCCGTCCCTTCTCTTCCTCGGGCATCAGTCCTCTCCCTTCGCGTGCGGCTTCTGCGTGATGTAGATCCCGTCCTGGAAGACCCGGGGGTCGTATTCCCGGATGTGGGTGGTCCGTTCCAGGTTCGCGGCGGATTGGCCCACCGCCTCGATGTCGATGCCGGACAGGAGGATCTCGTCCCCGTTCACCTGGGCCTGGGTCCCGGGGACGAGGGAAGACCGGCGGGGATACTTCTCCCCCAGGAAGTTCTCGATGAGGATGTGATCCCCCTTCGCCTGGACCTTCATGGGGAAGTGGGCGGCCACCGCCTTGAGCTTCGCCTCGTACCCCCGCGTCACCCCGGCCGCCATGTTCCGGAGGTGCGCCGCCCAGGTGAGGAGGAGGGCCCGGGTGGGCTTCCGCGGGGGGAGCCGGAGGGTCAGGGTGACCTTTCCCTTCTCCCCCGTCAGGGCGAGGGCGCTCCCCGGGAACGCGCGGCGGATCTTCCCCAGGGGCCCTTCCACAATGATCCCCCCGGCGTCCGTCGCGACCCGGACCCCCTCGGGGAGGTCCACGGTGGCCATGAGCCTCTCGCTCCCGTCAGTAGACATAGGCCAGGACCTTCCCTCCCACTCCCAGCTCCCGCGCCTTGACGTGGGACATGACCCCGCGGCTGGTGCTCAGGATCAGGAACCCGAAATCCTGGGCCGGGAGGAAGCGCGCCTCGAACCGCTCCAGTTCCCGGACCTCCACGGCGAGACGGGGCTTCACCACGCCGCAGGAATTGATCCGCCGGTTCAGGGACACCTTGTAGGCGCCTCCCTGCCCCGTGGGCTGGAATGTGAATTCGCCGATGTACCCGGTCTCCTTGAGGAGGGACAACACGTTCCCGATGAGCCGCGACACCGGGGAGAGGATCACCGATTCCTTCCCGTGCTCCTCCGCATGCCGGAGCGTCACCAGGGCGTCGTTCAAGAGATCGTGCCGCATCTTCCCCCTCCCCTCACTGGTACTTCCGGAACCCGAGGTCCATGGCGACCTCCCGGAAGCACTGCCGGCAGACGTGGAGCCCGTAGCGGCGGACGATCCCCCGCTTCCGGCCACAGCGCAGGCAGCCGTCCTTCCGTCCGAAATGCTTCTTCGGCTTCATCTCCCTCTCCCCTCACTCCAGGTACTGGACGCCGAAGTGCTCCGCGAGGAATTGCCGGGTCTCCTCGGCCGTGGGGCGCTGCCCCCGACCGGGGCGGTTGGGGCTGCGGATGCGGTGCCGGACGCGGTCCCCCGGCCGGACGATCTCCACACAGACGTCCATCCCGAAGATCCCGATCTGGGGATCGTACTTGAGCCCCGGGAAGTCCGTGTAGTCCGGGATCCCGAACGCGAAGTTTCCCATCCGGTCCACGCTGTCCGGGTCCAGGCGGTTCTCCCGGGTCCCCAGGGCCCGCTTGAGGAATTCCTCGGCGCGGTCCCCCCGGAGCGTCACCTTGGCCCCGATCTCCTGGCCCTTGCGGATCCCCAGGTCCCGGTTCGTGGAATGGGACCGGGTGCTCACGGGCTTCTGGTGGGTCACCATCTGAAGCACCCTCTCGGCCTTCGTCCGGCGCTCGCCCGACTCCCCCACCCCAATGTTCACCACGACCTTGCGGATGCGCAGCGCCCGCATGGGATTCCCCCGCGCCGGGGAGGGGGATCCGGGGGAAACCGTGGCCTCGGTCATGGCCCGAGACCCTCCGGCAGCTGGATGACGGGGCTCTCGGTGCCCACGACGAACACGTACTCTTTGATGGTGGAGAACCCTTCCCGGAACTGGACCCGGTTGGGCTGGGACGAGCTCAGGACCTCGATACGCTCCACCCGGGCCAGCTGGCCCACGTGGCTCCCACCGGAGATGTAGGCGAGGGCGTTGGGGGTCAACGGAAGACGCTGGGCCACCTTCTGCGCGGGCACCTCCAGCCGCAGGGTGTCCCCCACCCGGTACTCGCTGCGGGGGTCCACGAGGATGTTCCGGCCGTCGTGCAGCGTGAGGGCCACCTTCCCGCCCGGGACCGCGTTCTTGAAGCGGACCCTCCCGAGCTTGAACCCCGCCTCGGTGGGGGCGATGGGCACCAGCACCAGGCGCCCCAGACGGTTCTTCAGCACCCGGTAGTCCTTCCCCAGCGGGGGGGCGAGGCTCAAGACATCCATGAGGCCCAGGCCCCGGGAGAGGTCCTTCACCACCTTCCCGTCCACGCGTACCTTTCCGTCCCGCAGGAGGAGGCGAACCTCCCGGGCGGACCGGGCGATCCCCAGGACGTCCCGGAGGACCAGAAGGACGGGGATGGACTCCTCCTGGGGGTGGGGCCCGGGAGCGGGCCGGGCGATCCATTTCGTCCCCTTGCGGGCGACGGGCCACGTCCGGGGGGCGGCCCGCCTCTTGAGCCGGAACGTCATGGACCCTCCTCCCCCTCCGCCTCCTTGGCGGGAGATGCCGCCGAGTCGGTCTCCGGGGGAAGCTCCGGCACGGCCTCCTCCCCTTCGGCGGTCGTCACGCGCAGGATCCGGCGGCGCCAGGGGTCCGCCAGGTTGAGCTTGGTGAGCATGAGGTGGCCGGGGGTGAGCGGAAGCTGGATGAGCTTCGCGTCGGCCTTCTTGAGGGTCACGTTGTCCAGGATCACCCGGAATCTCCGGCGGTCCACCCGGGCCACCCTCTCCTCCCGTCCGGCGTAGGACCCTCCCAGGATCCGCACCGTGTCCCCCTTGTGCACCGTGAGGCGCCGGCGGCCGTAGCGGGTCCGGAGCTCCCGGGACAGGGAGAGGGCCAGGCGGTGCGCCCGCTCCCGGTGATCGGCCTCGAACCGATCCTTCCGTTGCTTCCGTCCCAGATGCGACTGCGTGGACATGCCCGATGGATCCCTCCTACACGATGATGGACGAGGCGGCCGCGATGCGGGGCCACCTCTCCGCGGCCTCCTTGGCCACGGGTCCCTTGATCTGGGACCCCTTCACTTCCCCGGTCTCGGTGGTGATCACCGCGGCGTTGTCCTCGAAGAGGACCCGGAGCCCGTCGCTCCGGTGGATGGGGGACCTCTGCCGGACGATCACGGCATGCAGGACCTGCCGGCGCATCTCGGGGGTCCCCTTCTTCACGCTCACGATGATGAGGTCTCCCACGCCGGCCCGCGGGTACCTCCGGTGATGTCCGTGCCAGTTGCGCACGGCGATGATCTCCACCACCTTCGCCCCGGTGTTGTCCACGCATTCCAGGCGGGCCCCCTTGGGAAGACCCCGCCCCCGGTGGCCCGCGATCCCCTTCATGCCGCTTCCTCCTTGGATGCGGGGGGCTTCCCGGGGTGGGCCGGGACCGCCTCCTCCCCCTTGATCTCCAGGACCGATTCGCCCAGATCCTCCACGACCACGAAGCTCACGTTCTTCGCGAGGGGGCGCGTCTCCGCGATGCGGACCCGGCGCCCCACCTCCACGTGGAGGCATTCGGGGGCATGGGCGAGGTAGCGGCGCCGGCGCTTGGTGTACCGCTCGAACTTGGGCAGGTAATGGAGGAGGGTCCGGCTCACCACCACCGTGCCCTGCATGGAGGTGGAGACCACGATCCCCTCGAGCGCCTGTCCCCGGACCTTGAGGTGGCCGTGGAACGGGCACTTCCGGTCCCCGCAGCCGGCCTTGGGCAGGCGCACATCAAGGCCGATGTCCCGCGCCCGGGACCCCCCATGGGCCCGGCGAGCGGTCCCCGACGGAGCCGGGGCCGATGCGGAGGGATTCTGGATCGCGGTCATGGACGGCGACGGTGGCCGCGAAGGGCCATCCGCTTGATGCGGTCCTCGGGGCGCACCCGTAGGTCGTCCCCTCTTAAGGGTATCTCCCGGGAACCCAGGGTGAGCGTCCCCACGAGCCCCGCCTTGGGGATCCCCCGGGGACGACGGGCGCCGGAGGGGAGCACGTACATCATGTTGAGGGTCTCGTCCACGATCCGGCCGGTGAGGGGCAGGTCCTGGACCCCCGGGGCCTGGACCACGGTGAGGACGCCGCCGATGAACTCCTCCATGAGGTCCGACGAGCGCGCAGGGGATGGTTTCGACGCGGCTCCCAGCACGGTGTCACTCCTCCTTCGGCACGGTTCGGGCGATGCCCCGCCGGCGTTCCGTCTGGACGGTGAGGGCCCGGGCCACGTTGGTCCTGAGGGCCCGCATGCGCCCCGGGGAAGTGGGCGCACCACCCATGGCTGCCACGCCCCGCTCCCGCAGGAGATCCATCTCCAGATCCGCCACCTTCCGCTTGAGATCGTCGTCGGAGAGGGCGCGCAGTTCCCGGGTCCTGAGGAGCGTCATGGCAGCTTCTCCGGGACCAGGGGCTCCGGGGGGAGGGGCTCGTCCTCATGGGTCTCGAGGATGACGGGCGGCACCGCCGGCGCGGGGACCGGGGGCGCGGCCCCCTTGATCCGGATCTCATCGGGCATCCGGGCATCCGGCCGCATGATCCACACGCTGACCCCGATGACGCCGGGCTTGAGCTTCGCCTGGGCGAACCCCCGGCCCATCTGGAACAGCGAGGCCTGGCCGCAGTACTTGATCATCCCGGCCTTGAACCGCTCCGTCCGGTGGCGCTCCCCGGTGAGCTTCCCCGAGAGGACCACCTGGCAACCTCGGGCCCCGCTCTCCATGATCCGCCGGACCGTGGAGTGCCCCGCGCGGCGGAAGTGCCAGCCCCGTTCCAGGGTGGCCGCCAGCTTCTCCGCCATGAGCTGGGCGTTGAGGTTGGGTTGGCGCTCCTCCTGGACCTCGATCTGGGGGTTGTCCACGTGGAAGCGCTCGGCGAGCGTCTGGGTGAGCTGCTTGATGAGCTCGCCCCGGCGCCCGATGATGATGCCCGGGCGTTCGCAGACCAGCGTGACCCGGGTCCCCATGGGCGTCCGGGAGATGTCCAGCCCGCCGAAACCGGCCCGCTGGGATTCCTGGATGAGATAGTCCTTGAGGAGGACCCGGCGGACCCCTTCCTGGATGAACTTCCGTTCCGATGCCATGTCCCCCTTCACTCCTCCTTCGGGGAGAGGACGATCTCCACGTTGGTGGTCTGTTCGTTCCAGTCCGTGGCCCGGCCGTGGGCCCGGGGCATCATGGCCTTCAGGATCCGTCCCCGGGCGCAGCTCGCCGCGGCCAGGATGAGATCGTCGGTGTCCATGCCCTCGTATTCGGCGTTGGATTCCGCGTTGGCGAGCACCTTGAGGACCTCCCGCGCCACCTTCTTGGGATAGCGGCCGGGGCCCGTCCCCTTGTGGTGCGCCGTCTCCTGGTTGTACCGCCGGAACGGGATGGCCCGCTTGAGGGCCACCGCGTCCTCGAGGACGCGACGGGCCTCCTCCAGGGGAAGCCCCCGGATGGCGTTCAGCACCTCGTAGGTCTTCTTGGGCGAGATGTGGAGCTCCACGCCCCGGGCCCGGGCCACGGTACGGCCCTTGGGGACCTCATAGGTGTATCCTCTCATCCAAAACCTCCTCTCACTTCAACGGCATGAACTTCGACGACCGGGTGGCGCCCACGCCCGGTCCCGAGTGCTTCTCGAACCGGCGGGTGAGGACGAACTCCCCCAGGTAATGCCCGATCATCTCCGGGCGGATCTCCACCTCTTTGAACTCCTTGCCCGAGAAGACCGCCACCTTGCGGCCCACGAAGGCGGGAAGGATCACCACGTCCCGGCAATGCGTCCGGATCGCCTTGCCTCCCACGGGGGCTTCCCCCAGCTTCTCCACCAGGCGCTGTCCCTCGTTGTGGACGCCTCGCAAGAGGGAACGCCGCTGCCGGGCGGGGAGCAGCTTCGCGAGCTCCGTGGTGGAAAGCTTCTGGAGCTCCGCCAGGGTCCGGCCCCGGAGGCTGAATTCCTTCTTCTTGCGCAGGTCCGCTCCCTTCTTGCGGGCCGTTCGCTTCGCCATGGATCCTCCTTCCTCCCCTCTAGGCCCGGAGCCCCTTCTTCTTCTTCCGCGGCCCGAACCGCCCCACCTTGGCGCCGGGCCAGGTCCCCGAGGAGACGCTGCTGGGCCGCCCCACGTGCTGGTGGGAGCCGCCCCCGAAGGGATGGTTCACGGGGTTCATGGCCACGCCACGGACCTTGAACGCGGGCTTGGACAGGGACCGGAACGCCTGGACCTTCTTCCCCGCCTTGATGAACGGGCGCTCGCCGCGTCCGCCTCCCGCCACGAGCCCCACCTGGGCCCGGCAGTTCCCCCGGAACTCCTTGAAGCTCCCGCTGGGGAGCTCCAGCGTCACCGTGGGACCCTGATGCGCCACCACGAGGGCCGAGGTCCCGGCCGCCCGGACGAGCTTTCCCCCATCGTTGGGCTGGACCTCGATGTTGCAGACGAGGGTCCCGTCCGGGATCTCCCCCAGGGGGAGGATCGACCCCCGGGCCAATTGTCCACCCGTCCCCACCGAAAGTCGGTCCCCCGTGGCCGCCCCGGAGGGAGCCACGAGGCGCAGCGTGGTCCCTCCCGGCATCTCCACGAGGGCCACGGGCGAGCTCCGGCCGGGGGCATGCTCCAGCTCCACGATGCGGCCTTCCCCGGTGAGCACGGCTTCCGGCAAGCGCACGGCCCCGTGGTGCCGGTGACTGGGAGAAACGTAGGGGCCCGTGCCGGCCCCCCGCCGGCGGGAGATGATGCGCTTTCCCATCAGAACACCCCCGCCCGGGAGCCGATGTCCTCCGCGGAGAACTCCTTGTGGAAGCGGACGGTGGCCACCTTCCCGTTCCGGACGATCTTCGTGTTCACCTTGACCACCTTGGCCTGGTAGAGCTCCTCCACGGCCCGCTTGATGTCGGCCCGCGTGGCCCGGCGGTCCACCATGAACTGGAGCTTGTTCTGCCGCTCCATCCCGTCCATGGCCTTCTCGGTGACGTAGGCGTGGAAGAGGACCCGGTGCTTCTCGATGACCTCGCTCATGGGGCACCTCCCCGGGCGGCTTCGTGGCGCGCCGGGACGCCCGGCAGGGAGGACTCCTTGCCCAGGATCGACTCGATGCGCTTCAAGGCCGACGGCGTGTAGAGGGTGAGCCGGCCCGCCTGGCCCCCGGGCGCGAGATGTTCGGTGCCCAGGGAATCCACCGGGACCACGTCGACGCCGGGGAAGTTCCGGAACCCGCGGGCCTTCCCGGGGGTGCTCACCACGACGAGGAGGCTCTTGGGGTGCCGCCGGACCCGGCCCCGCATCTTCCCTCGCCCCGCACGGATGTGGATCCCCTCCGCGGCACGGACCACGTCGGGCCAGAGGCCCACCGTGTCCAATACCTCCCGGGCCCGGGAGGCGGTCTCCACCTCCTCGAGGGGGTCCTCGAAGACCACCGGGAGCCGGAGATGAGCGGGGACCTCGTGTCCCCGTTCCAGGGCGAACCGCGCCTCCCGCGTGGCCGCCAAGGCCGAGGCCAGCGCCCGCCGCCGTTCCTTGACGTTCACCTTCTTCCGGTAGATCGCGTCGGGCCGCGGCGGGTGCGCCTCGCGCCCCCCCACGGTGTTGGGCGCCTGCGCGCCCCGGTTGGAGTTTCTGAGCCGGGGGGTCCGTGCCACCCCGTGACCCTTCCCGGACCACCGGACCGAGTGGCGCATGCCCGCCTTCCGGCTGGGGCCATACGGCTGGCGCCGGTTCGCCTGGGCGGCCACCACCGCCCGCTGGATCAGGTCCGGCCGGTAGGGGGCCGAGAAGATGGGAGGGAGGGAAAGGGCTTCCCCCGGCGTCCCGTCCAGGCCCAGCACATGGACCCGGTGGTGCCCCGGTTCACGGTGGGCGGGGCGGGAGGTGGACCGGGGGGGTGCCGATGCGCCGGTGGTAGGAGGGGTGGACGCCACGGGGACTCAACCTCCTTGCTTGCTCGCCACCGAGCGGTACCGGATGTCCACCTTCTCCTGGGCCACTCCGTGGAACCGGATGGGAAGGCGGAGGCGCACCAGCCGGCGGGCCGGACCGGGCACGCTCCCGTGGAGGATCGCATATCCGTTGCGGATCTCCCCGTAATGGAGGAACCCGCCCGCGGGCTGGATGGGCTCGGTCCGGGGGTCCTTCACCACCCGCAGGAGACGCTTGTTGTACTCCGTCCGCCGGTGGTAGCCCATCTGGCCCGCCTGGGGGATCCGGTAGCTCACGTAGCTCGGGTTGTGGGGACCCAGCGTCCCGATCATGCGGCGATGCTTGGAGTTCTTCCGGGGCTGGAGCTTCACACCGAAGCGCTTGATGTGGCCCTGGAAACCCTTCCCCTTGGTCACCGCCACCACATCCACCATCTCGCCCTCCCGGGCGAAATCCTCGAAGCTGACCTCCTTCCCCAGGAGGTCCCGGGCCCACGTCCGCCGTTCGTCGAAATCCTCGCCACTCACACGGACCTCGAAGAGGTCCGGAGTCTTGGTGGGGACACCGCTCACGAGATGGGGTTGCGTCTCCACCAGCACGAACACCTCCTCACCGGGAGCCCGGGCGAATGCCGCCTTCGCCTCCTCGGTGGGGGGGGACTTGGGGAGGGGCCGACGACGCGCCAGCTGCGGGGGAACCTCGTCCGCCCAGATCTCCCCGCTCACCCGGCGCCCGTAGGGGGTGGAATGGTAGAGCCGGACCGCCACGACCTTGAGAGGTGGGGTCTCCAGGACCGTGATGGGGACCGACACCTCCTGGCTCGCCGTGGTGGATCGCTTCCGGAAATCCACGAGGAAGGCGTGGGTCATGCCCACCTTGTACCCCGCGAACCCCTCCAGGTGCGGGCGGGAAGGCCCGTGGGGCCACGTGGCGATCCGGGGAACGGGTCGCGGAGCCCTTTTCCGGGGCCAATAGCCCAGGGATCCGCGCCGGGGACGATGACGAACCATGGACGATGAGAGGGCTGCCTCCTTCGGTGAGGCTCGGCCAAAAGGCAGGTGTATATAAGCCTGCGCCGGCGCGGGGGCTTCTTTGCCTCCGAGAACGCCGGGCGGTCGCCATTTTCTGAACGCGCGCGTTCGAAGGAAGGGGATCCCGGCGCCGGAGCCGACCCCGGGGAGAGCCCCTGTCCCTGGAGCCAAGCGTTAATTCTGGGAAGGCATGGCTCCTCCCGTGACGGGAGCGGGACGCCGGGGGATCGGGAAGCGTCCCGGGTCCCCTTCCGTCTCGTTGCCGCAGGTGGAGCAGGCACGGGAGACCGTGCGGGACGTGGCATGCGAGACCCCCCTCGTCGAGGCCCCTTTGGGCCTCTCCCCGCGCGGGGGAACCGTCTATCTCAAGCTCGAGTCCCTGCAACGGACCGGTTCCTTCAAGCTCCGCGGGGCGCTCAACAAGATCGCCCACCTCTCGCCGGAGGAGGCTTCCCGCGGGGTGGTGGCCGCCAGCGCGGGAAACCACGCGCAGGGAGTGGCCTACGCGGCCCGGGCCCGGGGGATCCCCGCCACCATCGTCATGCCCCGGCGTGCGTCCCCCGCCAAGGTCTCTGCCACGGAATCCCTGGGGGCCCGGGTGGTCCTCCACGGGGCGGATTATCAGGAGGCCTTCGAGGAAGCCCAGCGCAGGGTCCGGGAGGAGGGGCTCACGCTCATCCACCCCTTCGACGACCCCGAGGTGATCGCCGGTCAGGGCACCGTGGCGCTGGAGATCCTGGACCACCTTCCCCGGGTGGGCACCGTGATCGCGGGGGTCGGCGGCGGGGGCCTCCTCGCCGGCATCGCCACGGTGATCCGCGCCCGCTGCCCCGGGGCCCGGATCGTGGCGGTCCAGCCCCGCGGATCCGGGACGCTGCGGACTTCTCTGCGGGAAGGGCGCGTGGTGGAGCGCCCCTCGGTGGAAACCTTCGCCGACGGCCTCGCCACGCGCCGCGTGGGGGACCTCCCGTTCCAGATCCTCCGACGGACGGTGGACCAGGCCGTGGAGGTCTCGGAGGAGGAACTCGCGAGCGGCGTCCAGTTCCTCCTGGAGCGTGCCCACCTGGTCACCGAGGGGGCCGGGGCGGCTCCCGTGGCGGCCCTCCTGGCGCATCCCGAACTCTCCCGGAAGGGTCCCGTGGTGGCCGTGGTCAGCGGGGGGAACATCGATCCGTTCCTCCTGGACCGGATCCTCTGGGGCGGCCTGGCCCGGGAGGGGCGCATCCTCCGGCTCTGGGCCCCGCTCGACGATCGTCCGGGCGCCCTGGCGCGGTTCCTGGGCGCGGTGGCCCAGGCCGAGGCCAACGTACGGTCCGTCCGGCACGACCGGGAGTCCGCCGCCCTGCCGCCCGGACAGGCGGCCGTGGAGCTGGAGCTCGAGGTCCGTGGACCCTCCCAGGGTCGGGGGGTCCTCGAGGCCCTCCGCCAGCAGGGCTGGCCGGTCCGGCGGGTGCGGCTGGAATCGTCGGACCCGTCGGGCGCCCTGCCCACGGACGAGTGATGGGAACCCGGCCCGGGGGATCATTCCCGGGATTCTTTCATTTCGCTCTCGGGAAGCCAACGGCGCCAGGTCCTGACCCGCTCCGGCCCATTCGGGGCCGGGGGGGACCCAGGATCCCTCCGGAGCCGTGGGGATCCGGCCCCATCCCGGAATGGACGGTGAGGCATCGGGGATCTCGCCGGACGCGGAAGAAGGTCGGTCCGGCCCCTCCCTCAACCCCGGGTATCCGAGGAACCGGGGGGCGTCCCGATCCCCCGGGCCACCCTTCCGGTAGGTCGAAGGCCCCGCGGTGTGCCGTTCCCTTGCCTCCGCCGGTTTCGATGGTCCATCGATATGTGCCCGCGCTGCCTCATACCTCCATCGGGTGATCACCATGGGGGCACCGGAGAAGGGGGCACAGATGTCTCCCGGAAAGGTCTGGCAGGTGGAGGAGGCCCAGGAGGAGATCCCGTCGCTCCGGGGGATCCTTGCCGGGTTACGGGAGAAGCTCGCGCAGGCGGGGGAGATCGCCGGGGAACTCAAGCGGCTCGCGGATTTCTGGGGGTCGGAGTTCCTCGCGCAGGATCATGCCGACGCCGCCCGGCGGACCCGGCTCATGGCGGAAGAGGAGCGGCTCCTCGGCGAGGTGAAGGCGGAGATCGTTTCCCTCGCCTCCCGGGGCATCGAGGTGAAGGACCTCGAGTCCGGCCTCGTGGACTTCTACTCGGTGCGGGATGGGGAGCTCGTCTACCTCTGCTGGCACTCGGGGGAGGATCGCATCGTGGCCTGGCATACCCTCCAGGGGGGATACCGCGGGCGGCGTCCCCTCACTTCGGGAGAGGGGGAACGACGAGCCGGGTCATCCAAGAGGGCCCGGAAGGGCCCTTCGCCCCCTTCCTCCACCAATCCGGAAGGGTGAGTTCATGGCACCGCGGGGATCTCCTCGCGCCCCAGGGGCCGGAGCGCCCACAGGAGGATCACCACGGTCACCGCCCCCAGGAGGCCCGCGCCGCCCACCAGGAACATGGTCTCCGGCAGGACCGTGAGGAAGAGGGTCCCGAAGCCGGCGATCGCCATGAGGAACGGCGAGAGGGTGGCGGCGCTGGCCGCCACGACGCTCCGGGCCGGAGAGCGTCGCCGCCAGAGGGCGATCCCGCCCCCCACGGCGAGCGCTCCGGCCATCCCCTCGAGGACGGTGGCCGAGAAGACGAAGGCCAGGTAGGTCTCGAGATCCGGGTACTGGATGTAGGAGATGACCCGGCTCTGGTTGGCCGGCCCGGGGACGAGCTGAAGGGAAAGGCTGGTCATGTTGCCCGACGGGCTGTCGTACCCCTGGGAGAGGAACACCGCCAGGATCTCCTCCTGGTACCCGGGAGCCGACGCCTCCACGTCGTGGACGCCTCCCGAGACCCCATGGAAGAGGAACCGGCCCAGGGCATTGGTATCGGTCACATTGGGACCGGTCGTGGCCCCCGTCAAGGCGACGACGGCGGACGCCATGGGGACCCAACGGGCCTGGCTCGCGTTGAACCCCAGCACCACGCCTCCCACAGCCTGCGGCGGGGCCGTGGCCGAAGCCCCTCCCACCCACCCGAACGCGCCCGCCGCCACGAGGAGGAGGCTACCGGCCAGGATGAGCGCCCGCGCGAGGGCCTTCCGGAGCCGGGCCGAGGGACGTCGGGGCCATCGCGGCACCGGGTAGAGGCCGGGGTGCACCTCCCACGAGAACAACGGAGGGAGATTCCCGGGGACCACCGCGGGGATGAAGGCGCCGCACCGGGGGCAATGGCTCCAGGAGGTCCGGGAAGGCCAGGGTCCCACGAAGGCCCAATGCTCCAGCCCGCACGACGGACAACGAAGGGGGAGGTAGGGGGAGTGGTTCAACGGAAGGTCCATCCCATGCCAGGGATTAATCCTTGAGGGTTCCCATGCCGGTGGTAGAGGTGGGGGCCAGGACGTCGCGGCACCTTCCCCGGGGGCCCAAGGGCCCGGTCCCGTCCAAACCCCATCCCCGGGTGTACGCGTTCGACGACGCTCCGTTCACGTTCCGGGACGCCACCGTTCCCGTGGTGGGGCTCGTGGTCTCCGTACCGGGCTACGTGGAAGGGGTGCTGCGCTCCGAGGTGACCGTGGACGGCACCGACGCCACGGAGGTCCTGGTCCGGATGGTATTGGGATCGTCCCACCGGGAGGCGACCTCGGCCATCCTCCTGGGGGGCATCTCCATGGGGGGGTTCAACCTCGTGGACCTATCTGCGCTCCACCGCGAGACCGGGCTACCCGTCATCACGGTGACCCGCCGGTTCCCGGATTTCGAGGCCATGGAAAGGGCTCTGGCCCGCCACCTCCCCGCCCTACCGTCCCGGGCACGGCTCCTCACGGAGCACCGCCTCCTCCCATTCCCCGTGCAGCCCAACCCCCTCTGGGTGGCGATGGAAGGCATCCTTCGGAGGGACGCCTTCGCGCTGCTCCGGAAGAGCCTCGTCCGGGGCTCCTATCCGGAACCTCTCCGGCTGGCCCACCTCGTGGCCTCGGCCATCCCCCCCGGCCCCCCCTCCCGGTCGAGGGCCTGAGATCCGGCGACTCCTTGCCACGGGCGATCCGAGTGCTTCCTCCCCTCGGGCTCCCGAACCGGTAGGGCCGAGCATTCAAACGGGAATGCTTATGACGCGTGGGAGCATGGCAGCCCCCGGAGGCTTGCATGTGCGACACGTGCGGGTGTAAGTCCAAGAAGAAGCCTTGAGACGGGCTTCCCTTGGAACGACGCCCACCGACGGGCGCCATGGGGAGGGAGGGTTCTTCCCGTCCTCCCCGATCTTTTCAAGACGTGGGGCGGGACGATGGCTCCCGAGCCTGTACCGAAGCGTCGCTCTCCCGGAACGTGAGGAGCCGCATCGTGGGGTGCGGACACGGGATGGGAAGACGGTTCGAGAGGGATCCCCGATGGATCGATGGACCAGGGAAGTCCCCACGGATCGCATCCGGGAGTCGGGGAACCACCGGTCGAAACATTCTTCCGCGCGGGGTGGACTCCATCCTCCGCGGGCCTGTAGCATAGCTCGGATCATGCACTGGCCTTCTAAGCCAGCATACTGGGGTTCGAAGGTCCTCCGGGAAGCCCCCGGCGGGCCGGATCTCCCCACAGGCCCGCTAGGCGTTCCCTACGGATCCTCGGGGGATTCCCGGCCTCCTTCCGCCGGTGTACCCACCTTCCTCTCGCACGAGGGGCAGATCAGGCGGAGGGAATCGGGGTCCGGGAGGAGACCCCCGCAGAGGGGGCAGTTGGAAGCGGGAGGCTCTCCGGTTCCCACCGGCCCGGGAGCCCCCCCCTCCTCCCCCTCGGGCCGGAGGGGCGACGGGGCCGCGGGGGGGGAGGGGGTCGCCAGCGGGGGACCTTCATCCGGTGCCGGGGCCGGGGGTGAGCCGCCTTCCGGAGCTTGCGTCTCTGGCCCACCGGCATGGACCTCCTCCGCCATCTGCTGTCGCGCCTCCTCCTCGCTGAGGACGGCGAAGGGGAGGGCGCGATAGGTCTCACCCCCGGGATCCCACGTCGCATACCCCCGCGCCACCAGGGTCCGTAGCGATCCCTCGGCGAGATCCGGGGAGACCCCGAAGATCGTCGCCGCCTCCACCACGTTGAGGCCCTGCGATTCGAAGAGCGTCTCCAGGATCCGTCGGGGGAGCAGGGGAAGGTCCCCGCGCGCCACGGTCCGGTCCAGCCCATGGAGGAGCCGCACGGGACGTGGCTCGAACGAGCTCAACGGCATCTTCCCCGCCCGGGGATCCTTGAGGAGGACGTTGTGGACCAGGTCGATCTCATAGCGGTACCGCGTCTCGGACGTGTAGGCGAGGAGGGCCACCTGGAATGGGACGATCCCGGTGGTCCGGACGAACTCGACGAACCCTCCGGGGGTGAACAGCTCCCCCGGCGCGGCGGTGGGGAGCGTCTCGGACCGGGCGCCCTGCTCCTGCCGTATGGACCGGGGCACGTAGCATTCCCGGAGGGAGATCCGGACGAGGCAGGTCTCCTGGACGCCCCGGTCGGCGTGCCTCCAGGGGTCCAGGGAGGTGGGGTCGAAGTCCAGGGTCATGATCACGCCGGAACCCCCGGGGGTGAAGGCGAGGGCTGAAGGAGGGGGGACGAACTCCCAGGTCTCGGGGCTCCCCGTATGCCGGTGGAAGCCCAGTCCGATCTTCCGCGGAGGGCGCGCCCCGAGGAAGAGGGGAACCCACGAGGGCTGCTCCGCGCCGTCCAGCCGCAGGACGACGTGCGCGGCCGGGGACACGGACCGCAGGGTGTATTCGGCAAGCCTCCGGCGCAGGTTCGTCTGGGAAAAGCCGTCGTGGACGCGCGGGGGCGCGAACCGGCCCAGGGTCTCGAACTCAGCGAGGGGGGGCGGAGGCGGGGAGCCGGTAGGCGCTCTGGACACGGCGGAGGGAAGAACGTTCTTCCAGCAGATTAAGGTAGAGATTGAGGAACATGCGCGCGGTGGCCTGGATGGAGCAGCTTTCCCGGACGTACCGCACGGCCCGTCGGGAGAGGAGCTCCGCCCGCGAGGGATCCTCGAGGAGCTCCCGGATCCGGGCCGAGATCTCCGGCACGTTCTCTGGATCGGCCATGAGGGCCGTGGCCCCGTTCTGGGCCAGCGCCCGGGGCCCCCCGCGGGTGGTCACCACGCAGGCGGCGCCGGAGGCCATGGCCTCCAGGGTGGCCACCGAGGAGGTGTCCGCCACCGAGGGCAGGACGAAGACGCGGCTCTGGGAGAGGAGGGCCGGTTTCTCTTCCTCCGAGACGGGGCCCACGAACACGACCCGTCCCCGCAAGAGGGGATCCGTGTCGATGCGCCGGCGCACGTTCTCATCCTCGATCCCGGTCCCCGCCACCACGCCCCGGAACCGGAGGGACCCGGGGAGGCTCGACAGGGCGTCCAGGAACCGGTGGACCCCCTTGTCCTGGGTGAGGCGGCCCAGGAAGGTCACGAGGGGGGCGTCCCCCGCGTCGGTGCGCCGGCGCCAGTCGGGTTCCTGGATCCCGGGGTGGAAGCGCTCCACCTCGATGCCGTTGGGGACGAGCTCGATGGGCGCCCGGTACGGCTTCCGGGAGCCCTCTTCCAGAGCCGCAAGGGCGGCCGGGGTGGGCACGGTGGTCCGGTCGCAGCGCCAGTAGAGCCCCGCGTTGAACCACCAGGCGAGCCGGAAGAATATCCCGGTGAGCGGATCGTCCGGGAAGCTCGCCCGCATCTCCTTCACGTTGGTGTGGAAGGTGCCCAGGAGGGGGACCTTCCAGTGACGCGCGGCGAGGAAGCCCGAGGCCCCCACGACACCCGGGGTGTGGATGTGCACCAGGTCAAAGGTGCGGCCGAACCTCCGCCCCAGGGCGGTCCAGAGGGGAAGGATCGCCCACCGGTACTGGCCGTAATGCGGGACGGGGATCGACAGGGAGCGGACCACCTCGGTCCCGTCGGGAAGCCGTTCGTACCTCGGGAGCCCCGGCCGATGCGCGGTGAAGATGGTCACGGTGTGGCCCAGCTGGGCCAGCGCATGCGCCAGGCTGGCCGTGACCTGGGCGACCCCATCGTGCGTGGGCAGGAAGCTGTCGGTGAAGAACGCGATCCGCATGGAACGTCGGCCCCTTCAGCCGGACACCGTATGGTTGAAGTCCTTCTTCAATACGCTCAGTTGGCGGCCCTCGAGGCTCCCCGGGTCCAGCGTGACCACAAGATAGCCCTTGTTGGACTGGGCGGACCCCACCAGCCAGTGCACGAACTTGAGGGCCTTCTCGAAGCTCGTCTCGGACTGCATGTACTCGAACGCCTCGAAGTGCACCACCCCGGGCCCGTCCGCCGAGTCCCAGAAGTTGGCCACGTGGCTCGTGAGGTAGTTGGGGTCCGACTGGACCGCCTCCACCCCCTCCTCCGGGGCCCCGCCCCCTCCCAGATGGAGGATCGCCAGGGCCGGCGGAGGCGCCACCGGGCGCAGGTCCTGCGGGATCCGGGTGAGGGCGAGGCCCCGCACGCCCCGACCCAGGAGGTCCTTCAGGAACGTCCGGGCCTCGCGGGGGGTGACCTCGAGGAAGAGATAACTGGACCCCGGTGCGGCCGGGGGATGCTGGGGATTGGGCCCTTCCCCCCGCAGGCGCGGGCGCACCAGGGACTCGAGGGGGACCCTCTGGGGAGGGGCGAGGAGGCTCTTCCGACGCAGGGCGACCTCGTCCCCCAGCTTCGAGAGCCGCGTCTGTGCCAGGAGCCGGATCTCGCTCGCGGTGTGCCCCCGCGCGGCGAGGGAGATCACTTCCCGGAGGGCCCCCCGGACGCCGTCCCCGTAACCTCGGGCGTACGCGCTCGCGGAATCCTCGGCGGAAGGCGACGGGGTCCGGAAGGGATCCTCGGGTGGAGTCTCCCCGCGGTCGGGAGCGGTCCCTCCCGGGGGGGTCCCGGCCCGGGGGGGCCCCTCTCCCGCGGGGCGGTCGGGAGAGTCGGTCACACCACAGCCGGGGCGTCCGGTCGGGAGGGCACGGCCGCCCGGGCCGGAGCGCCGGCGGCCGGTCGGCCCTCCTCGGGGACCCGGGCGAATTTGTACCCGTAGTGGATGACCCCGGCCGCCCCCTCGGCCCGGAGCTTCCGGAACACGGCGCGCACCTTCATCCCGATGCGGACCTCCCGGGGGTCCACGTCCACCACCTGCCCCGTGAGGAGGGGCCC
This sequence comes from Thermoplasmata archaeon, assembly GCA_021798195.1. Classification (GTDB taxonomy): domain Archaea; phylum Thermoplasmatota; class Thermoplasmata; order Lutacidiplasmatales; family UBA184; genus JAJZYH01. Next base: position 6,920 of record JAJZYH010000013.1, on the reverse strand, counting down.
CTCCACGGTCTTCACGAGGGCGAGGACGTACGGGACCTGCATCTCGAACCCTTCCGCCGCATCGTGGACCACCGTGTAGGAGAAGATCGTTCCGTCCCCCGAGAGCTGGAAGGGCTCGAGATGGCCCAGCGACCTGCGGTGCGTCTCGCAGGTGGGGCAGACCGACCGCGGGGGAAAGTAGACGCTCCCGCAATGGGCGCACCGGTTCCCCCCCAGGTTGTACCGTCGTGGTGTCTCGCGCCAGAATCGTGCCACCGTTCCCATCTTCGTTCCTCCTCTAGTTCACGCGCTCCAGGATGTGCACCACCGCCGTGGCTCCCGTGCCCCCCAGGCTGTGGGTGAGCCCGCGCTCCGGGCCGGAGACCTGCCGGCCGGTGGCCTCCCCGCGGAGCTGGCGGACGACCTCCGCCACCTGCGCCACCCCCACGGCCCCGAAGGGCTGCCCCTGGGCCTTGAGGCCCCCCGAGGTGTTCACCGCGAGCCGGCTCCCCACCGCGCCCACCCCTTCCCGGAGGGCCTTGGCGGCGGCTCCCTTGGGATAGAACCCCAGATCCTCCAGGGCGATGAGCCCGCTGATGGAATAGGAGTCATGGACCTCGGCCAGAGGGATCTCCCCCGGTGCCCGGCCGGCGCGCCGGAAGGCCCGCTGGGCGGCCATCACCGTGGCGTCCACGGTGGTGACATCGCGCCGGTGCTGGACGGCCATGGAATCGCAGGCCATCTCGCTGGCGGCGATCCGGATGGGGGTGTCCGTGTAGCGACGTGCGAGCTCCAGGGGGCCCAGCACCAGGGCTGCGGCTCCGTCGGAGGAGGGGGCGCAGTCCAGCATCCCCAGGGGCTCCGCCACCATGCCGGCCCCCAGGACCGCATCGAGGGAGATCTTGTTCCGGTAGTGGGCGAGCGGGTTGTGGCTCCCATGCTCATGGGCCAGCACGCTGAGCCGCGCGAAATCCTCCCGGTGGGTCCCGTGATCGTGCATGTGCCGGCGCGCCACGAGGGCCCAGAGCGCCGGGAGGGTGGCCCCGAAGACCGTCTCCCATTCCTGGTCCGCCGCCGCAGAGGTGATGGCCTGCCCCAGGGCGTCCGGGACGTCGGTCATCTTCTCGGCACCGCCGACGACGACGAAATCGTGGTGCCCGCTCGCCACGGCGAGGTAGGCCTGGTGGAGGGCCACGGCCCCCGAGGCGCCCCCGGCCTCCACCCGGATCGCCGGGAGATGGTGGTTCCCCAGCCCCGCGTAGTCCAGGATGAGGGGGGCGATGTGCTCCTGGTCGATGAACGCCCCGCTGGCCATGTTGCCCAGGTAGAGCGCCGAGAGGTCGTGGGAGCTGAGCCGGGCCCCTTCCAGGGCGGCGAGTCCCGCCTCGATGCCGATCTCCCGGAAGGAGCGGTCCCAGAGCTCCCCGAACTTCGTCTGGCCCACGCCCAGGATGGCCACATCCCTCATGCGGAGGACCCCCCGAGATGGATCTTCCCCCGGAACTTCGCGTACACGGAGTAGTTGAGGGGGACGCCTCCCTCCAGGAACTCCTGGACCGGGGTCCCCGTGGAGCGGTCGTAGCTCGAGATCCCGTCGGTGACCGTGAGGTCGAATGCATCGGAACCGGCCCCGCTGCCGTAGCCCACCACGAGGACCCGGTCCCCGGGCCGGGCATGGTCCAGCACGTTGGCGAGGCCGATGAGCGCCGCACCGGAGTAGGTGTTCCCGATGTAGGGGGTGACGAGCCCCCACCGCATCTGCTCGTCGGAGAAACCCAGCGCCTTTCCCATCCGGGTGGGGAACTTCCCGTTGGGCTGATGGAAGACCACATGGGTGTAGTCCGCGGGCTGCGTGCTGCACCGCTCCATGATCTTCCGGGCGCACTCGCCCACATGGCGGAAGAAGGCGGGCTCCCCGGTGAACCGTCCCGAATGACTGGGGTAGCGCTGGCCTTCCCGCCGCCAGAAGTCGGGGGTGTCCGTGGTGTAGCTCTGGGTGGTGTTGATCCGGGCGATCATACCTTCCCGGCCGATGACGAACGCGGCCCCACCGGCGCTCGCGGAGTACTCCAGGGCATCGCCGGGGGCCCCCTGGGAGGTGTCGGAGCCGATGGCCACCCCGTACCGGATCATGCCGCTCGCCACGAGCCCCATGCACGTCTGGATGGCCGCCGTCCCCGCCTTGCAGGCGAACTCGAAGTCGGCCGCGGTGAGGTAGGGCGTGGCCCCCACGGCCTGGGCCACCACCGTGGCGGTGGGCTTCACCGCGTACGGGTGGCTCTCGCTCCCCACGTAGATGGCCCCGATGTCCTGGGGATCGATCCGTCCCCGGGCGAGAGCCACTCGCAGCGCCTCGGTGGAGATGGTGATGGTGTCCTCGTCGGGGGCGGGGACCGATTTGCGCAGGACGAAGAGGCTCTTCCCCATGGCCTCCCCATCGGCTCCCCACACCCGGCCGATCTCCCCGGGAGCGATCCGGTACTGTGGCACGTACGCCCCGTAGCTCACGATCCCCACGCTGTTCCCATTCTCCATGCGCTTCCTCCGTTCTCTCTTACAGATCTTCGAGCCGTTCCAGGACTTCCTTTGCCCCCAGGGGGGACGTGAGCAGGGGGATGTTCTCCACCTCGGAGAGGCGGATGGCGAGCGGGTCCACCCGGGGGGCGGCCGCGTAGACCACGGCCGCGGGCTTGAGAGGGTGGGCCCGGATGGCGATCATGGGGGATCGCCCGAAGTGCACGCCGGAGAAGATGAGGGCCCTCTGCGTGGTCCACCCGTAGACCTGCACGAACTCCTGGGCGCTCAGGGAAAGGATGGCCCGGGGAGCGTCGAGAAGGGTGTATCCGTGGAGGTCCCGGTGGATGTCCACGTGGCTCACCGGGGTCGCCTCCAGCGCCTCGGCGAGGGCGCGCAAGGGCACCGTGATGGCGAACTCGCGCATCCCCAGGATCCCCTCCGAAGGAGGGCGGAACCCGAGGCGCTGCGAGACCTTCCCCCCGTTCTGCTTGTCCACGTTGAGGAGGGCGTCGACGTAGCGCCGGATGAATCCCGCTCCCGGACTGGTCCGGCGCTCCGATTCGTAGTCGGAGATCACCGACGGCACCGTGGCCAGGGACCGGGCCAGCTCGCGCTGGGAGATCCCGAAATCCTCGCGCCACTTCCGGAGGGTCCTTCCCGGGTGGGGCGAGAGGACCACTTCGCCCGCGATCTTCTCCTTGAGCTCCAGAGGCACGCGCCTCGCGAGTCACTTCGACCTATAAGACATGTTCCATTCTGTCGAAGGGGTAGTTCGACAATCTCACGGGTCCCCCCCTGGGAACGCCCCGAGGGGTCCCCCCCCTCATGGAGGTCCTTCCCCCGGGGGAGTGGACTGGGCGAGAGATCCGGGTCCCGAGGGGTGGCCTCGGGACCTTTTGAACTCGCGGCCTCTACCTTGCCAAGGTAGCGATCTTCCAACTGATCTACCAGCCCGACCCCGAGCGGCGGAACCACGGTCCCAAATAAGTCCTTTCTTGCGCCGGCCGGACTCTATGGTCCGGAGGGGCCCGAGCCTTGGAGGATCTCCTCCAGCGACGTCGAGAGGTCATGCCGGCAGCGGACCCCCAGTTCCTTCTCCGTCCTCCGGCGGTCCACTGAGAACTCCGGTTGCAGGAGTTCGATGGAGCCCCGGGGGTTGGGAACGATCTCGATGCGCAGGGGGGCTTGCTCCGGATGGAGCTTTGCCCACGCCGCCCGGACCCGTTCGGCCAGTTCCAGGATGCTTGCGGTCTCCCCGCTCGCGACGTTGAAGGTGGCGACGCCCCCCCGCGCCCGGCCGTCCCGGAGGTAGCGCGTCGCCGACACCCAGTGGGCCACCACGTCCTCCAGGTGAATGAAGTCGCGTCGTTGCGTCCCCGGAGCGTTCACCCGCAGGGAGCCCTCCCATGCCTGCCGCGCGAAGAGGTTCAGGACGTTCCCCTTGGCGATGACCCGCGAGCCCAGCGTGTACTTCCCGTAGAGGTTGCTCATCCGCAGGATGGCCCCTCCCGCCGTTCCCGAGAGGAGGGCGTGGACCAGCGCCTCCCCCTCGGCCTTCTGCTCGGCATAGGCATGGGTGGGCGCCGGGGGCGTCTCCTCCGTGATGGGCAGGCGCTCCGGGACCCCCACCACCGCGAAGCTGCTGGCGAAGGCGAGGGGGATCCTCCGGTCCCGGAGGCGTTCCAAGAGGCCCCGGGTCCCCTCGACGTTCACCGCCCGGCTCCCGCGGGGATCCTCGGCGCAGGGGACCACCCCGGAAACGGCGGCCAGATGGAGCACCACGTCAGCGTCGGAGAGGATCTTCTCCGCCTGGGGGGAGCGGAAATCGCAGCGCGTCACCGGATGGGACGGATGGACCACCTGGATGGGGCCCGAGAAGTCGTCCACCAGGCGAAGGTCGAAGCCTTCCCTCGCCAGCGACGGGACCAGGGCTCCACCGAGGAAACCGGAAGCCCCGGTCACTCCGACGACGGCCACGGACGGCCCCGAACACGAGTCGCCCTATAACCTTCCGCCCGAGGCAGGGGAGGAAGACCTCGGGGATCGCCGTCAGACCATGGGGAGGAGACGGTAGCCGTCCCCCTCCACCACGAGGAGGAGAGGGGGCGTCATGGGGCTCTCTCCGTAGAGGAAGACCCGGCCCCGTCGTGCCCTGAGACGGATCCGGATGGCGGCCATGGGCCGGAGGCTCCCGAGGAACGGATCCCCGGGGCTCCCGATGAAGATCTCGTGGACCGGGGCGGCCCCGAAGTACGCGGTGGCGATGGCGGGAAGGTTGTCGGGGGTGTACGGAGGGGGGTCGCCGGGCTCCTGAGGGTGCAGCCCGGCCGTCCAGATGACCATCAGGTTGGGGGCGCCGGGCTTCCCCCCTTCTCGGATGAAGCGGTGCGCCGCAGGGTTGCGCGGCCCGGCGGCGCCCGAGGCGTTCCGCATCGGCGCGATGACGGACTCGGGCACCCCGGAGTCCGGGCGGGGATAGACCGAGGTCTGGATGCGTACCTGCCGGGCGAACTCCTCGATGGGAACCACCGAACTGTAGAAGCTCCACACGTCGTCCGGGGGCAACCCGAACGGAAGGAGATGGAAGATCCTCCCTCCGTCCCGGACCACCTGGAAGACGATGGGAGCGAAGAGCAAGCGGATGGTCTCCAGGGGAACCCCCTCGTCCGCTTCCCAGATCATGATCCGGTTCAGGGGGAGCTCCCCGAAGTGCGCGGCGAACTGCGCGGACCCCGGCCACAGATGGCCCGGCTGCGGATCCGGCGCGGGTTCCCCCCGCGGGAGACGGGCGCGGAGTTCCGCATGGACCGGGGTGACGCAGGTGAAGCGGGACCCTTCCAGCGTGAAGGGGTATCCCCGGTTCAGGATGCGGACCCCGCGGATCTTGGTCAGGTAGAGCCAGCGCTCCGCCCGGTCATCGAACGATTCGGTCCGCAGGTCCAGGACGGAGTTCACGAGATAATCGAGGGGGGTGGGTCCCTCGTGCTCCGAGATGAGAACCGTTGTGGCGGGTCCGTGGGTCAGGCGCGAAAGGATCGCGCGGCCCCTCAAGGTAGCGTCGGAAGCAGAACGCTCCCCCGGGACGGAATTTGCCTCGACGAAAGCCTCCCACGAATCGATGGCGAGGATGGTCGGACGTTGGGGGGAACTGGTCGCCCAGATCTCGCGCAGGGGGCCGGGAAGCGGGGGCTCCCCCGGGGGGGACGGGCCGTCCGGGGAGCTCCGGGCCGTCCCATCCGTGGTCCCCCCCTCCGTAGCGAGGTCCATCACGCCCACAGAGTTCCCGTCGGAGCTCCCCAGCCAGGGGAACTGCTCGTAGAGATCGTCCTTGGAGACCCGAAAGGTGGCGAAGAACCTCCGGCCTGAGAATCCCTCCAAAAGGGCCAGGGCGAGAGTGGTCTTACCGGACCCCGGAGCTCCCCGGATGAGGATCGATTGAGGGCGGCGCAGCCCCAGGAGCGATTGCAATTCGTGCGGTAGCATGATGGCGCTGCTCATCCCGGGTGGCCTCGTTCCGTGCGCTCGTCAAAGGAACCCATGCGTCCATCCCGTATACATACGTTGGCGCCAACGGTCCCGGCCTTCGGCGTCGCGGTGAGAGCGGGTGAGGACCCCTCTCTGGGGGGGGATCACCGGGGAGGATCGGGATCCGGCGAGGGCACCCGGCAGGTTTCCGCGCTGGGCCTCGTGCGGCCGCGCGGCGCATCCGCAGGGAAGCTTCGAGGGTACCCGTCACGGCGGATCCCCTACGAGCCCGCGACCATCAACTTCCTGAGAGGACCCCGGTTGACGGATGGCCCCCCGACGGTCCTCCCCTTGACGCCCGTGGCCCAGGGGCCACAAGGCGCCGGCAGGCGTCCGCACGCGTGGGGGATTCCGGAGCGGGATCCCCAGAGGTACCCCCCTTCCCTTGCGGGACCCTCAGGGCGGACTGGTGAGATGGCCCGGAAGGATGCCTCCGAAGTAGAGCCAGGCCGCGATCATCGCCAGAAAGGCGAAGATGGGGAACCAGATGGTGAGGGCCCAGAAGGATGGAGGGAGCTTCCCTCCGCCCGGAATCTTTCCCCCGGCCGCGGAGCCTTCCTTGGCCTTGGCCCCCATGCGGAACGGGGTCCACCGGGGGCCGGGGTGCTCCAGGAACCAGTCCACCGCGAGGGTCGCGGGGAATGCGAAGAAGGATGCACCTGCGAAGGAGAGGTACAGCAGGAAGGTCTCGAGAGGGTCCTTGGTGAGCCCCCACTGACAAAGCGGCGGCGAGCGCAAGCCCAGGATTGAAATCCTGGGTTAGCGAGCCTTATGTTGGATAACCCCATGCTCTCCTCGCTGCCGCCGAAGATGTATCAGCCCTACAAGTTCCGCCTGTACCCGTTCCCCGACCAGGAGAGGGAACTCCTCCGGCAACTGAGGGAACTGAACTACCTCTG
>JAJZYH010000035.1 GCA_021798195.1 Thermoplasmata archaeon | reverse complement strand
ATCCGGAGGGTCAGGAAGGAACCCAGGGGGAAAGTGAGCGAGGAGCTGGGACACGGGATGGGGCCGCCACTGCTATCCAAGGACGCACAGGCCTCGGGGGCCAAAAGTTCCTCCACTCCGAACGAGATGGTCGTATCCTCCGAGTAGACCGTCCCGTTACGTGACGTGTTGGCCCAAACGGTGAGGTAGATCGTGCTCCCGGGGTTCGCCGCGCCCGGGACGCGGAAGCTCACGTTTCCCTGGGGGCTGGCGGAAGGGGATGGTATCCCGGGTATCGCCACGCCGCACGGCCCGGAAGTGGAGTTCTCATAGCATCCCGTGACCGCCACCGAGCTCAGTCCCGAGACCGGTCCGTCGCTCCGGTACGAGAGCACCTGCCAGAACACCGTGGCCGTGTCACCAGGAAGGTGCACCGGCTGGTCCACCTCCGCGGAGACGTAATAGGTGTGGACCTCGAAGGTCGTCTCTCCGCTCAAGGGGATGGCGCCCCCCACCGACACATTGAGGATCCATGGGCCCCCCATCCGGAGGCTCGGGGGGATGGGGTAGAAGACCGGCGGGGATGCCGCGGTGCTGTCGTACACTCCGCCCGTCAGGTTCACGGTGTCCTGCCAGACCGGGGTCGGGAGCCCGTCCCGGCTGGCATTGGGATCCACGATACGGACCGTCGCCGGGACCGTCGCGCTCGCATTGGGATCGAAGATGTAGAAGTAGACCTGGTCACTCCCCGTCCAGGCTCCCGTGTTGAAGTCGGTGCTGGGGACGAAGCCGTGCGAATCGATCCCGGTCTCCACGAGGAGTCCCGCACTGGGCGACACGGTGAGAGGTCGGGGCCCTACCGGAGCGGTGGCGGGAGAGGACAGGCTCCCACCCAGGGAAAGCCCACCCAGCCAGGAGCCCAGTATCAGTCCCAGGGCGATGGCGCATGCCAGGACCCACTTGGAACGATGGATGGCGATCATTCGGCCCAAGGAACGAGGGTCGTCCACTCTTATACTTACGTACACGGGTCGGTCCCTTCTCCGGACCCCCGGAAAGCGTTCCGGCCGGTCGGCCTCCTCCGAAGTCCCGTGACATTCCCTCTCACGGAGGATGATTTATATCGCATGGGGGGCGTGCTGTTCTGTCGTGTTTTCGAGTCGCGTCCGGAGCCTGGAGATCTCGGGAATCCGCCGCATGTTCGAGGCGGCTCCGGTCGGCTCCGTGAACCTGGGCCTGGGGGAGCCGGACTTCAATCCTCCGGCCTCCGTCATCGATGCCCTCATCCAGGCGGTCCGGGACGGGAACAACAAGTACGGGCCCTCCGCGGGGATCCCCGCCCTCCGGGAAGCCATCGCGGAGAGATATGCGAAGCATGACCCCAGCACCCGCCGGGAGAACGTCATCGTCACCATGGGAGGATCCGAGGCGCTCCTCGTGGCGGCCCTCACGCTCTACGATCCGGGGGACGAGGTCCTGGTGCCCAACCCCGGCTTCGTCCTCTACGCCCCCCATGCCCGGATGGCGGGAGCCGCACCCGTTCCGTACTCGCTCCGGGAAGAGAACGGGTTCCTCCCCGATCTCGCCGAACTCGACGCGCTCGTCACCCCCCGGACCCGCGCCATCGTGGTGAACTCCCCCTCCAATCCCACCGGCGCGGTCTTTCCACGAAAGACCGTGGAGATGGTCGCCCGGTTCGCCGAAGACCACCGCCTCATGATCATCTCCGACGAGGTCTACGACGAGATCGTCTACACCAAGACCCCGTACACCAGCTTCTGGGGGCAGTCGGACCGCGTCGTCGTGGTCAATTCGTTCAGCAAGCTCTTCGCCATGACCGGCTGGCGCCTGGGCTACCTCCTCGCCTCCCGGAGCCTCGCGGTGGAGGCGAACAAGGTCCACTACCACATCATGGCCTGCCCCTCCACGCCCTGCCAGATCGCGGCGACGGAAGGGCTCGTCCACCCCCCGCCGGAGACAGCGGAGATGATCGCCGAGTTCCGTAAGCGGCGGGATCTCACGGTGCGCCTCCTCAACCGGATCCCCGGTGTCCGGTGCGTGAAGCCCGAGGGCGCCTTCTACGCCTTCCCGCACCTCAACTGGGGCCTCTCGACCCAGAACGTGGCCCAGCAGCTCCTCCAGATGGGCCTCATCTCCACTCCAGGGGAATCCTTCGGCAGCCTGGGCGCCGGCCACCTCCGGATCTCCTTCGCCAACTCGCAGGAGAACATCCGGAGGGGACTTGCCATCCTCCAGGATTACGCGGAGCATCGGAAGGGGCGGTAGGCCCCCCGAAGCCTCTCTCCTCCCGAGCTATGTTCCGCCGTCTGATCTCCGCAGGATTCTGGCTCGCCAGCGCCTTCGCGCGCAACGAGACCCAGCGGAACGCCTTGCGGGAGGTCGCCCGGGAGATCTCCGGACTTTCCCGGCCCCGGGTTCGGTCCCGGGGCCCCCACCCCTCAGGATTCCGGGACCTCTGACCGTGAACCCGTTCCGGTAACCTCTGCGTAGAGGCCCCGGAGCGCGCGCGCAGTGCGCTCCCAGGAATAGTTCGCCCGGACGTGAGCCGCTCCTTCCCGCCCCCACCGCCGCGCAAGCTCCGGGGAGGTAAGGATCTCCCGGAGTGCGTCCCCCAGGGCCGCCACATCCCCATATGGGACGAGACGGCCCCACTCGCCGTCCCGGATCACCTCGGGGACTCCCCCCACCCGTGTGGCCACGATGGGGAGTGCCGATGCCATGGCCTCCAGAAGGACCAGTCCGAACGCCTCGTACTCCGAGGGGAGGACGAATGCCGAAGCCCCGGCGAACACCGCCCGGTATACCTCCGGGTCCTTCACCATGTCCCTCCGGATGAGTCCGGAGCGGACCCCTTTCCGTTCCGCCTCCGCCGAAAGCTCTTCCCACATTCCCCAATCCGGTCCCATGAGGACCAGGGGGATCCGGAGCTCACTGGAAAGCCCCGCCCATGCCGCCAAAAGGAACGGAAGGCCCTTGTTGGGCGCGAGGCGCCCGGCGAAGAGGAGGTAGCGCGGCGGAAGGCCGGTCCGGGACCGGGCGGTATCGGGGTCCGGGAGATGGGACCAGGACTCCAGATCGATACCGGGGGAGATGATGCGGATCTTCCGGTGCGGCACGAATTCCCCCACCGCGGAAGCTTCCCGGCGAGTCTCCACCACCACGGCCCGGGCGATCCGGTACGCCGTGGTCCCGAAGAGGTGATCCTGGACCCGAAGCATCCCTTTCTTCCAGCCCGTGGTGCGAGGGTCCGCCGGATGATAGTGGGTGGAGACCACGAGAGGGATCTCCCGTGCGTCCGCCACCAGGGCGGATTGCAGCACGTGCCCGTACCGGTGCGAATGGGCATGGATCACGTCGGGATCCTCCGCCGCCAGGGCCCGGATGAGCCCGGGCATCATGGGCATGGTGAGGAAGGGGATCAGGCGCTTCAGGACCGGAAAGCGCTCCACCGGGATGCCATCCACCTCCCGCGAGGGAGAGCTGGACCGGACCCAGCCCTCTTCATCGTAGAGATCGCTGGCGAAGATCTTGACCGGGTCCCCCATCGCCACGAGGCGCCTCGCCACCTCCCGGACATGCGTCTCCACGCCTCCCGGGGCATCGTACCGGAGCAGGACCTGCGCGATCCTCATCCCCGTCCGTCCCTCCCCCGGGCGTGCTCATAGACCGGCTCCAGGGCCTCCACCACTCTCTCCCATGTGAACCGGGGGACCGTGACCTCTCGGCCGCTGCGGCCGAGCCTCTCCCGGAGGGAAGGATCAGAGAGGATACTCTCCAGGGCCTCGGAGAGGGCCCTCGGATCTCCGGGAGGAACCAGGAGGCCGTTCTGCCCATCCTCCACCAACTCAGGGATCCCTCCCACGCGGGTGCTCACCACGGGGGTTCCCTGGGCCATGGCCTCCAGGAGGACCAGGCCGAACGCCTCGTATTCGGAGGGGAGGACGAACACCGAGGCCTGGGCGTACGCGGAGGCAAGGACACGCTCCTCCGGCACGAAGCCCACCAGGCGCACCCGCTGGGAGAGACCGAGATCCTCGGCACGGCGGAGGACCTCCGCCCGAGATCCTCCGTCCTCCCCCACCATGACCAAGGACAGGTCGGGGTAGCGCGGCGCCAGGAGGGCGAACGCTTCGAGGAACGGAAGGAGGCCCTTGTTGGAAGCGATCCGCCCGGTGAACAGGAGGAAGGGTCCCCGGATCCCGTAACGGGTGGAGAAATCGTCGGGGGGGTCTGCGGGGGCCGGAAGTGGGGTGTACCCCGGGGGGATCCTTGCCACGGGCGGGAGCGGGTCCACCACCTCCCGGAGGAGCCTCTCCTCCTCCCGGGTCTGGACCACCACCATGGAAGCATGCCGAAGGACCGGACCCGCCAGGAAGTGGTCATACACGCGCCGGAGCCGCTTCCGACCGGGTCCCCCCCAGATGGACCAGGTGGGGTGGTAGTGGGCCGTGAGGATGTAGGGAATCCCCGAGAATCGCTCCGCGGCCAGCGCCGAGAATCCCTGGTAGGTACCGTAGGTGTGGACGTGGACCACGTCGGGCGCCGACTTCTGGATGTCCCGGGAGAGACCCGGGAGGAACGGGTAGTGGAGGTCCCCCGCAAGGGCCCGGGCCCGGTGGCGGTGGATGGGGATCCCGTCCGGTGTGGAGGTCCTCTGGACCTCCTCCGGAGGAAGGCGCTCCCACGGGATCTCGGTCCAGAGGTCGCTCGTGAGGATCCGGACGTCGTGTCCCTTCGCGCGCTGGCGCACCGCGAGCTCCCGGACGTGCCGTTCCACCCCTCCCGGGCCCGGTGGGTAGCGCGTGCTCACGTGGAGGATCCTCACGGGCGCTCCTGCCGCGGGGCGCTCCGCTGCCTTGCGGACTCTCTCCGGGATTCCCGGGGCCTCCGTTCCCACATCCGTCTTCCGCCACCCCGGGGCTTGCTCCCCGTGGGAAGCCCTACCCCGCCCGCGTGGTGGACATCCGCTGGATGAACTTCTTGTAGGTCTCCGCCGCCTTGGAGATGGCCTCCACCTTGACGTACTCGTTGGCCTGGTGCGAGAGCTCCTCATCCCCCGCGCCATAGATGACCACCCGGGGGTTCACGGGGGCGTACTGGACCGCCTCCGAGGCATGCACCAGGACCGCCATCTCCGCACCCGAGACCTCGCGCATGATCCGGATGTGGTCCGCGTTGGGGTCGATCTGCACCGACGGGAGGGTCACCAGCCGGCGGAGGGTGAAGGGGGTCTTGATCCTCTTGAGGTGCTCCTCGATCTCGTGGTAGAGCTGGTCCGGGGTGTACGGCGGAGGGAACCGCACGTCCACCTCGCTCACGCATTTGGAAGGCACCACGTTGATCCGGGTCCCTCCCTTGAGGGTCCCGATGTTGATGGTCACGGTCCCCAGCTCGGGGTGGACGATCCGGCCCCGGAAGCTCTCGAGGGCCCTCAGGATCCGCATCATCTTCGTGATGGCGTTCTCCCCCAGGTGGGGCATGGCCCCATGCGCGGCCCTCCCCCGGGTCTCGATGGCCATGTGGAGGACGCCCTTCTCGGCGTATCCCACCCGGAGCCCCGTGGGCTCCCCCACCACGATGGCCCGGGCGCGGCGGATGGCGAGGGTCCGCGCCAGCGCCGCGGCCCCGGCCATGGTGGTCTCCTCGTCGGTGGTGAGGGCGAGGGTGACGGGGATCTTCCGGGCCACGAGGTCCTGGGCGGCCTGGAGCATGGCCACCACGGTCCCCTTCATGTCCGCCGCGCCCCGGCCGTACATCCGCCCGCCGGCGAACTGGCTCTGGGAATAGCTCCAGTAATCCCCCACGGGGGGCGTGTCGAGGTGTCCCGAGAGCACCACCCCCGCCGTGCCGTATTCGGCGAGGAGGGCCGGGCTCCCCGGTTCCCCATAGACCGTGTTCCGCATCTTGATCTGTTCGGTGAACGACTGGACGTAGTCCAGGATCTCCTGCTTGTCCGAGGCGGGGTCAGAGGAGATCTTGATCAGATCCGCCAGCATGTCCACCATCTGGCGCTTCAAATCTCAAATCCCCCTCGGATCTTGGAGCCGTCCACTCCCGTTCCCCAGCCACCCCCCGCAAGGGGAGGTGGCTCATATTCCTTTTTAAAGGCCCAGCCCCGTTTCGAGAGGCGAAAGAAGGGACGGGCGCCGGGGATCCCCGTACCCGTGCGGGGGGGACGGAGCCGCGGCCTTCAGCCCTTGGGATGGGTCTCGGGAAGGCCCTCGGGTCCCGCGAGGGTCCAGTGCTTCGGCGTGGGGAGGTGGGAGAACCGCTCCCACGCGGCCCGCAGCGCCGACCCGACGCCGTGCGTGAGCGGTTCTCCGTGCCCGGGGACCAGGACATCGATGGAGAGCTTGGTGAGCTTCTCCAGCGATCGGATCGCCTCGTCCCGGTCGTAGGTGGCCCAGGGGCTCGACAGGGTGGCACGGCCCCGGGAGGTGACCACGGCGTCGCCCGCGAAGAGGATCTTCCGGGATGCGTGGTAGAAGGCAACGCTCCCGGGGGTGTGACCCGGCAGATGGACCACGGTGAAGGGCCCGATGGCGTCCCCGTCCTTCAGCCGCCGGTCCACGGCGACGGGGTGCGTCCGGAAAAGGGTCCGGGCGAACCAGGGGCCCAGCCGGGGAGCCTTCCCCTCCACGGCATCCGCATCCATCTCATGACAGGCCACGGTGGCATCGCTCCGCCATTGAAGGAACGCCGCGCCGCCCGCGTGGTCCGAGTGCTGGTGGGTGAGCAGGATGTGGGTCAGGTCCTCCACCCGCATCCCCGCGGCCCGGATCGCCTTCACGATGGCCGGGGCACGCTCGATGAGTCCGCTGTCGATGAGGTAGGTGGACGACCCCTCCCGGAGGAGGTAGGAATTGACGCCCCAGGCCCCGACCACCCCGAGGCCTGGAGCCAGGGAACGGCCCACCGCAGCTGGGGTCGGAGCGGACACGCCTTCCCCGAGACGGTTCGTCTTTTAAGTCTGACGAACCGCCGGAGGCTCCTCGGGGCGGGTGAGAGCCCCCTCCTTCGCCTTCCGGTAGGTCCGGTGCAGCGCCCGGAAATACCCCTCGGGAGAGCCCACGGAGAGCCAGAGCCCGTCCTCGGGGCGGAGGATGAGCGCACGTACCTCCGCCCCTTCCGCAAGGAGACGGGAGATCCCTGCGGTGACCTCGAGCTCCGGAGGATGCCCCTCCGCCTCCTTCTCGAGCGCCTGGAAGATGGCCGGAGAGAAGGCGTACATCGCGGTGGCCGCCCAGGGGCTCTTGGGGTGCTGGGGCTTCTCCTCCATTCCCCGTACCTTGAGGACGCGCATGGGCCCGAAGCGGCCCGCGGAGGTCCCTTCCACCACTCCGTAGCGCCTCGGATCGCGGACCCGTCGGACCAGGAGGACGACGTCCGCCTCCTCCTGGGACCGGACCGCCTCCATCCTCCGGAGCACGCGTCCCGGCTCCGGTTCCCAGAGCATGGCGTCCGCGGCGTGGAGGGCAAAGGGGGATTCCCCGATCTGCGACCGGGCCCGGAGCACCGCATCGCCGAACCCCTGCGGGGAGGGCTGGATCGCCCAGCGGAAGTTGACGGACCTCAGGAGGCCGTTCAGGGCGGCCAGTTCCTCATCTCCCCGCCCGGATGCGGGAGGCTCCGCCGGAGCCGGATCCGGGGTGAAGTAGCGCTGGAGGAGGGAGGCGTCGGAACCCACCACGAGGGTGATGTCCCGGACCCCCGCCCCCCAGAGGGAGCGGACCACGAGGTGGGCCACGGGGGCGAGCATGGGGGTCCCTGTCCGCCCCCGGTAGAAGAGGGGGAGGAGCTCCTTGCGCATCCCACGGGTGGCGGGGAGCATCCGGGTGCCGCGTCCCGCCACGGTCATCACGGCCCGGGAGGGTCCTCCCTCCTCTCCGTGCGGGTCTTGCCCCTCCGTCATTTCCGGCGCTTCCGGAAGGTCCGGCCCGGTCTCTTCGCCCCGGCCCGGGCGCGGCGTTCCCCGATGTGCAGCCGACCCCTGTTGTCCGGATCGCGGAAGTCCATCCGCGGAAGGACCACGTGCTTCTTCGCCTCCAGACGGGAGCGGAACCTCTGGAGGTCCTGGAGGATCCACTCCATGGACTCCTCCAGGGTGCGCATGTGGCGGTACCCCAGCTGGAGGAGGTTCTCGTGGTGGGGATTGTAGTAGTGCTCCTCCATCTCCACGCGGGGGTTGTAGGAGGCCTGGACCTCCGCCGGGATCCCCAGGCGCCCCGCCACGCGGACCACCATCTGGGCGAGGTCTCCCACCGAGTAGGCCTCGTCGAACTGGTTGAAGACGCGGTACTCGCCCGGAGCGGGGGGGTTCTCCACGGCGAGCCGCAAGCTCTGGATCGAGTCCTCCAGCGCGATGAACCCGCGCCGCTGCCCCCCCTTGCCATACGGGGTGATGGGAAGGCCCAGGATCGCCTGGACGCAGAAGCGGTTCAGCGCGGTGCCCCACACCTCGTCGAAATCGAAGCGGGTGAGGAACCGGTCGTCGGGGATGTCCGGGGAGCGGGTCCCGTAGATCACCCCCTGCATGACGTCGGTGGCGCGCAGGCCCCAGAGCTTGTTGGCCAGCATCACGTCCCCCGTGTCGAAGACCTTGGACCAGTGGTACCAGCTGCTGGCCTGCCGGGGGAAGGGCAGCCGGTCCCGGCGGCCCATGTACTCGATCTCGAAGAACCCCTCGGGGATGTCCACGTTGGGCGTCCCGTATTCCCCCATGGTGCCCATCTTCACCAGGTGGCTCTCCGGGGTCTCCTCCTTCATGGCGTAGAGCAGGTGGAGCGTGCTGGTGATGTTCTGGCACTGCGTCTCCACCGCGTGGTGGACGTCGATCATGGAGTAGGGCGCGGAGCGCTGCTCCGCGAGGTGGACCACCGCATCCGGCTTCTCCCGCCGGAGGATGCGCCGGAGCTCCGCGAAGTCCCCCAGGTCCGCCCGGTAGAAGCGGAGATCCTTCTTCCAGAGGTCCCGGATGGCCTTCTGGCGCAGGGGCATGGAGAGGATGGGGGTGGCGGACCAGCTCCCCACCTCCGCGACGCGCCGGCGGGTCACGAGGTTGTCCACACCCACCACGGTGTGACCCCGCTGGAGGAGGTGGAGCGCGAGGGGCCAGCCGCTGTACCCGTCCACCCCCGCGATGAGGACTTTCATGGACCCGGCCAGCGAGCGCCTCCCTTTACATATTGTTGCGGGAAAGGCTTCCCGAGCCCTCTCCCGCGAGGCGGCCCCCCGTCGCCAGCCCAGAGCACGGGTCGGCGCTACTCTTTTCAGGGCGGCCACCCCTCTTCCGGTGTCGGTAACCAATGTCCAGTCCCGAACCGCGGAACCCCTCCGGGAAGGGAGGGACCGAAATGGCCACCTGCCCCGAGTGCCGGCGCCGCCTGCCGAAGCGGATGCTGGGCATCCACCGGAACCGCCTTCACAACGTCCCGCTCCCGCCCCCTCCCCCCCGGGACCCCTCCGCGCCGGATCCCACGGTCCCCCTCTGGGTCTCCGACCAGTCCGCACCGCCTCCCCCCCCTCCACCACCTCCGCCACCCCCTCCTCCGCCCGTTCCTCCGGGCGCCTCCCCCGCGGACTCCCCGGGGGGCGGAAGTCCGGTCCCTCCCGCGGAAGCGTCCCCTTCCGCGCACTCTCCCCCTCAAGAGGGGTTGGCAGGTGCGGCCACCCCCTCCACTGAGGACACGGCTCCGGCCTCCGGTCCCGAAAGCACACAGGAAGAGGGGTCCTCCGCTGGACCGGAAGGGAGCGGACCCGCGGAAGGGGTCCTCCCGCCCCACGAGCACGTTCCGGATCCTCTGGCCGGGACCGAGCGTGGGGAGGCTCCCACGGCTTCCGGGGCCCCTCCCTCCCCAAGCTCCCTCCCGGAGCCCGCACCGACGGTGGAGATCACTTCACCGCCCCATGACCATGAGAAGCTCATCGCGGACCTCACCCAGCAGGCCACTGAGGTCTCCCGCCTGAAGCTCGCCATCGCGCAGCTGGGACGCCGGGTCCTGGAGCGGGACCAGGAGGTGGAACGGCTGGAGGCCGCCATCGAGGAGGCCCAGAGGCGGAGCCAGGGGCTCGCCGAGGAGCTCTCCCGCCTCCGGGGGGAGCAGGACGAGGTGTCCCGTTCTTTGCCCGTGGTGATCTACGACACCGATCGGAACGAGATCGCGGGGGTGAGCCTCTTCACCACGGGAAAGGGAGAGGCCCTGGAGCGGCTCCTCGAGAACCTCCTCGAAGGATGGCGGAAGGAGGGCCGTGACCTCGCGGTCTCCGGCCTCCCACCCGCCCTGGGCCTGCGTCTCCAGGGCGACCCCGACGGGCGGGGGTTCGATCTCCTCCCCAGCTCCGTTCTCTTCCTCCGGATCTCCCGGAAGGAGCGGGCGGCCCTGGGGAACCTTCCTCCCCTGGTGGTGGCTCCTCCGGAGGAAGGCCCTCCGCCGGACCGCACTTGAGGTCCGTTCCCAACTCCTATAACCGCTCACTGCCTCCGGCCCCCCCGATGCCGAGCGAACGGGCAAACCGGCCGCGCGTTTCCCTGCCCATCGACGGGACCCCCAGCATCGTGGACACCTCGCGGAACACCTCCCTCAAGGGATCCATGCTGGTGGTGGGGTTCCCCACCCACGGCCTGGTGGGGTCCGTGGCGGCGAGCTACCTCCTGCACTCCCTGGACATGAAGCCGGTGGGCTACATGCTCAGCGACTGCTTCCCGCCCACCGTGGTCATGGAGGACGGGATCGTGTCCGCCCCGGTCCGCTTCTATGCGAGCCGCATCGTGTGCGGGGTGAACGGGAAGTGCAACCAGCTCGTGGTCTGCATCTCCGACATCCAACCGCAGCCGGAGCTCTTGAACCACATCGGCACCTCCATCCTGGATTGGGCGGAGTCGAAGAAGATCAACCTCGTGGTGGCGGTGGAGGGGCAGCCGGTCCAGGAACCCATCGGGAGCGATGTCCGGGTGGTGGCCATGGCGAACCGGGCCGCCTCGACCCTCCTCGACAAGTACCGCTTCGAGCGGGCCAACGGCGTCGTGACGGGGTTCGCGGGAGCCATCCTGCTCTCCAGCGTGAGCCGCCAGACGCCGGTCCTCTGCCTCGTCGCCCAGGCGCACCGGGAGTACCCGGACGCCCGGGCGGCGGCCCGGGTCATCGAGACCATCAACCCGCTGGTGCCGCAATTGGTGCTGGACACGAAGCCGCTCCACGACAAGGCGCGCCAGATCGAGACGGAGATGCGCCGGAGCATCGCGCAGCAGAAGGAGTCCATGACGCAGCTGGGGGGAACGAGCACGCCCTCGGAGATGTACCGGT
>JAJZYH010000012.1 GCA_021798195.1 Thermoplasmata archaeon | reverse complement strand
TAGCCCCGAGCGGATTCGAACCGCTGTCCCAGGCTCCAAAGGCCCGTATGCTTGGCCACTACACCACGGGGCTATCGGTCCGGCTGGACCGCAGGGTTACGGTACGGTCGTTGTCCTTTAAGCTTCGTCCGTCTCTCGGAACGGGCGTCGGGGAGGATGAAGGTCAGGAAGTCCGCCCCGGCCCCGAAGGGTCCGCAATGTTCGCCATGAATGACGTCTCCAGCAAGGTTGCCTACGCCTACGCCAAGATGGAGGTATTCACCATGGGGGCCGTGGCGATGATCGCCCTCTGCGTGGGATATCTCATCATCGCCCTCCCGGAGGAAGGCTTCCGGGCCGCGGTGGATGAACTCCTCTTGATCGCGGTGGGAGCCTTCGTCCTCGCCCAGATTCTTCTCCTCGTGGACCTCAAGACCATCAACCGTCGTTCCTGGGTGTTGGTGGGGATCGCATTCCTGGGAAACCTCATCCTCCTGGGGCTGGCACCGGCATCGCTCCGTACCCTCTTCTCCGCGTTGGCCATCCTGACCGGAGCGATGGCCGTGAGCTACCCCTTCCCCCTCCGACGGGGCCGAACCACCCTCTACGGCCCCGAGGAAGTCCGTCACCTGTCCGGGGTGCGCGCCCTGGCGCTCGCGGGGCTGGCAGTCGTCGTCCTTTCGGTGGGGGATCTCGCGGTCCACGGCCTCGTCCGGGGGAATCTGTCGGATCTTTTCGTGCTCGTCGCCCGCGTTTCGGTCGCGGTGATCAGCCTGGTCGTCATCGCTCTGTTTCTCGCGTCGCGGGCCACTGCGGGGCTCACGCGGGGGCTTGTGTTTCTCGCGGTCCTCGACTTGATCCCCTCCGCGTACCTGGTTGTCATGGACGTCTCCACGGGGATCGCTCTCGGAATGGCCTTTGCCTTCCCGGAACTTGTGATCTGGGTCGCCGCGCTCGGTGTGACCCTGGGTCTGGGGGAGAAGCTCACCCGCGGGAAGACGATCCTCGGTCATCGGGCGTGAGGGGGCCACGGACGTGTTCTTCCCGTCCCGCCAAACCTTTAGCAGGTGAAGAGGTCCCCGTCACCATGGACGTGCTCCTCATCGGTAGCGGCGTGCTCCCGATCCCACCCCCGGGATGGGGTGCCGTGGAGAAGGCCATCGATGGGTTGGCGCGGGGTCTCCGGGAATCGGGCATCCATGTGGAGGTGCTCAACCGGACCTATTCCCAACACCCCCGGGACGAATACCGGTTCGCCCTCGAGGTCCCCGACCTCCTCCGGGAGCGGTCCTACGATGTGGCCCATGCCTCGACGCCGGTGGTGGGGAATGCCCTCCTCCTCCGCGGCTTCTCCTATGTCTATACCTCCCACTCCCGGCACTGGTGGGGAGCCCGGTCCCCCACCGAGAGGTTGGGATTCCACCTGGAGAAGAGGGCGTGTGCGGGAGCCCGTCGCGTCATCGCCCTCTCTTCCGCGGTGGCGGAGCGGATGTCCCGCGTACGACCCCCCACCCCGTCCCGGAACGTGAGGGTGATCCCCAACGGGGTGGACACGGAACTCTTCCGTCCCGATTGGTCCTCCCGGACGGGACGCCGGATCCTGGGAGTGGGCGCCATCCATCCCCGGAAACGCTGGCATCTGGCGGCGCGCGTCGTCCGGGAGATCCCCCAGGCGGAGCTTGTGCTGGTCGGCCCGGTCCAGGACCCCAAGTATGCGCGGGACCTCGAGCGTTGGATCGGGGCTCCCGGACGGCTCACCCTCACGGGAGAGATCCCGGAAGCGGACCTGGCCCTCCAGTTCGCCCGCGCCGACGTGTACTTCCATCCCAGCGGGTCCGAGCTCCTGAGCCTCGCGGTCCTTGAGGCCCTTTCCAGCGCCCTTCCCGTCCTGGGATCCGATGTCCTTTCTCCTCAGGTTCCGGTCCCGGGGGCGGGCTTCCTGGTACCGGAGCCCCTGGACGAGGGGGAGAAGGTCCGACTCTGGCGGGAGCGCCTCGCATCCATCCTCCGGGACGAGCCCTCCCGGCGGGCCATGGGGCAGGCCGGGCGATGGCACGCCCTCGAGAACTATTCCTGGCCCCGGGTGGCGCAACAGGTGGTGGAGGTCTACCGGGAGACTATCGCGCAGTCCCCGTCGAAGCCCCGGCTTCCACCCGGATCCCGTCCGGTCCTATGGTGAAGGGGTGGGCATCGGCGTCGTGGGCCGAACCCCGGAAGCGGCTCACCTGGACGGCCCGGCGCGTGGAGTGGCCCGTCCACTCCTTGGTGAGGACAATGGAGCCCCGACATAGGATCTCTTCCGGGGTGAGTTCGTCGGGTTCGGTGGGCTGGGCCATCACCAGCGTGGTCGCTCCCTGCTCCGACAGGAAGCGGAGGAGCGACTGGATCTCGGTGCGCTCGGCCTGCAGGTCCTCCCCCTGGCGAAGGGCGAAATGCCGGATGGAGGTCATGGAATCGATGACCACCCTCTGGAAATGGACGGTCTCCATCTGCTTCCGGAGCTTGAGGTAGATGGACTGGATGGAGACCTCCTCCGACGTCTGGGCCCGGCGGGCCTTCTCGCTCAGGTCCTGCATGGACTTGACGTCGTGCAGGGACTTGATCTCCTGGACGTCCCCCAGGCGCCGGAAGCCGGCCGTTCCCGGGTTCGCGTCCAGCGTATGGATCCGGGAAAGGTCCCACCCGAAGGTGTTCACGTTCTCCATGATCTCGTACGGAGGTTCGTCCACGGCCACGAGGAGGACGGCTTCCTCCCGCCGGATCCCCTCGAGGAGGAACTGCAGCCCGAGGATGGTCTTCCCGCTCCCCGAGGCGCCGGTCACCAGGTACGGCCTCCCGGGGATGAGGCCGCTCCGGAGGATCCGGTCGAGCCCCGGGACCCCCGTGGAGACTCTATTGGGCGGAGGGATCGGCTCCGTCGCGCTCATCCATCACCTCCCCCGTATCTTCCGGCCCGTCCGGAGAACCGCCACTCCTGCGTTCCGAATGACCCTTCTTGGGTTTCAGGCTCCCCCGACCCGACCGACGCCGCCTCCGGAGAGTTTCCGGCTTCTGGGGTGCCCCCGGCGAGGTACCGGACATCCCGCCCCCGTAGGAACCGGTGCCGGGTTCCCCCGAGAGTTCCGGGGAGGACGCGACCGTTGTTCTTGGCGGGAGATGCACGGTATCCCTGGCGATTGCCGGAGAGGGAAGCGCCGGTAGATAGGGGGGAGCAAGCACCGGTACCGTTCCCCCCCCGGGAAGCGATGGGGGAAGGGGGGCGGGACGACCTTCGGCAGGGATAGGGTTTGGACCCTCTTTGCGGCTCTCGGAAGGGAGGGGGGCCACGGGGTCGGCTTCTCCCGCGCCGGAGGGGCCGGATTCGGACCGGGCACCGTCCTCCCCGACGGATGCAAGGGGGGATGCCGAAGGCACGGTCGGAGGTGCACTGGTCGGGGCGGGTGGAACCTCACTCCCGGTCCCGTTCACCTCGTGCAATCCGGCCCTTGGTTCCTCCGGCTTCGGAGCCCCCGGTTGTCCCCCTCTGCCTCCCCCCAGAGTCCCTGCCGGGGGAGGAGGATCACCTCGGTGGGATGATGGAAGCGGGCTCGTCGGAGGGATCCGGACCTCCCCGAGAGGCGAAGGGGTCCCGGCAGGAGCCTGGGTGCTGCGTACGGGGGCGTTCGCGGGTGGAGATGCAGGACGGGTTGCCGGTGCCGGGATCCGACCGAGGACCGGTGCTCTGGGCTGGTCCCGTTCCACCACGGCGGGAGATTCGTCCGCGATGGCGGGAGGGGGAGTGGGGGGGCCCTTCACGTCCACGGCGGGTGATGTCTCCTTTGCCAGTCCGGCGGGAGCCGTGGAAGCGGGTGGAGGGGCGGACGCGGGCTTCGCTTGGGAGAGTTCAGGGATGGCCGGAGCCGCTTCCTCCTGGGCCTGTGGCGGGGGGGGTCCCGTCGGGGGTCCACGCTCTGCGCGAGGCTCCCCTCCTCCGGATACGGCCCTGGTCGCCGTGGATCCAGGTCCCATCACGGGAGGGGAGCCGCGCTCCGGCGATGGGGCCGCTTGATTCGCAACCGGTGCGGATCCGCCTCCCAAGGAAGACGAGGGCGGAGGAGCCGGGTGGTCGCCGGGTGCGGTGTCCGAGGGAGGAACGGGGGAGGTTGGCGGGTTCGTGGCAGCGGGGGAGGGTGGACCGGTAACCATCGTTGGGGTCCCTCGAGCCCGTCCCTCCGGGGCTTGGACCGGGGGGGTGGGGAGGGGAACCCCAGGGCTCGGAGACCCCGGGACCTTTGTCGCCGGTGATGGGGAACTCCCCGTGAAGGATCCTTCCTTCCCCCCATCTAAACCGTGGGACGACTCCTTTCCTTCCCCGGAGGGGGCTTCCGGGGGGGGAGACGACGGGGGGAAGGCCACGGGAGGCGGATGGGGATCGGATGCTTGGGATCCGTTCCCTGATGGGGCGCCGCCCCAATCCTGGGTCTCGGCGGAAGCGACCTGGATCTCCACCGCCGCGGTGGCCCTCCGCAGGAGGGCCTCGGGCAGGTTCTCCCGTGCGGAGTCCCCCAGTGCGCTCTGCATGAGGGTCATGACCCTGCGCAGGACGGGGAGGAGTTCCGTGGCGGTCTGGGCCCGTGCTTCCGGTGGGACGGGCGCGTTGGGGCTAACCACCACGGCGCCCGGAAGCGGTTCTGGGGGGAGCCGCGCGGCGAGGCGGGGTTCGCCCCCAGCGCGGACCTCCTGCGTGACCTGATAGGTCAGGATGAGGTGGTTCACCATCTGCCGGGCCTCGAGTAGAAGGGCGAGGCATTCGCGCACCTCCATCTTCAGGAGATGGGAGAGGGCGTCCCCCACGATCTTCCGGACGGGGGCCACATCCACTCCCACCTCGAGCAGTTCCTGGACGTCTTCCTGGACCGTGAGGATCGCCCGGCGCGCCTCGATCATGAGCTCCGAGTCGCTGGGCGCGCCCCCCGTCTCCGGGGAAGCGGGGGCGGGAAGCTCCTCCACGCTCCGGGTCTCCCGGGAGATCGCCACCGACGGGTCAATGGCGATCCCGTGGGCGGTGATCCGATAGGGATGCAGGTGGGGATCGTGGGTGCTTCCGCGGAACTTCTCGATGCCGATGGCCCGTACGGTCTTCCCGTCGACGTTCCAGGTGAACAGGTGGATCTCCCCCCGGGCGAGGAGGCGCTCCCCGGTGGGGAGGTCCACGGCGGGGCTCTCCACCGTGAGGAGGCATGTGATGCGCAGGTCCGAGAGGAAGCGCAGGAACACCTGGGCCCCCTGGGTCTCGTCGAACCCCTTCATGCAGAAGAATTTGAGGGCGGTGAGCGAATCGATGACGATGCGGCTGTAGAGCCGGCGGACGCTCTCCATCTTCAGCGTCTGCATGAGGGCGCTGAAGGTGACCTCCACGGAGGAGAACTCCCCGGTCTGTCGGATCCCGGGGTCGATGTCCCCGAGACGCGTCGCGGCCCGTACCGCGGCGATGTCCTTGAACGGGGTCTTCTCGTACCGCATCACGTCCGGGATGGCGTCGAAGGCCCACACCCGGTTCAGGTCCTTCCCCAGGCCCGCGAAGTTCCGCCGGATCTCATTGGGCGGCTCCTCCACGGTGACGTAGAGGACCTCCTCGCCTTGCCGAACTCCCTTGAGAAGGAACTCCAGGGCCAAGGTGGTCTTGCCCGAGCCCGGTGGTCCCACCACCAGGTAGGGACGGCCCGGGAGGAGCCCACCGTGCAGCATCCGGTCGAGTCCCTCGACACCGGTGGGGACCTTGACGTGGGGACCAAGGAATGCCCGCTGCATCTCTTGTTCCTCTCACCTTCGCGACGGGGCGTCCTCCAATCCCCGCGACCCTGAGAGCGGCCGGGAGGGGCCGCCATCGGGCTCTGGAAGACCACCGGACGGGAATCTCATTCCCGGACAATGAGAAAAACCCTTCCCCCGCCGGTGTCCCCCTCGCGCCCGGGAGTTCCCCTGATGCGACCGTTCCCCGGGAGGGTCCCGCGGCGAGGGGGCCCAGGGCCCGGGATGCGGCGGGCCCCCGAGCGGATAGCGGGGCCAAGACTGGAATTTTCCCGGTGGATGGCGCAACGGGCCGGTGTGCATCTTCACGAACGCAGATATAGCCCGGCCCCGTCGGTCCCCACATGTCGCAGGGCGAGGAAGCGATCCCGGACCACCGAAGGGCCATGTGGCGCCTCGTGGAATCCCTTCCGGACCAGCTGGAGGAGGGATACCGAAGGGGGCGGGAGATCTCGGCCCCCGTGACCGGGACCGTCCTGGTCTCGGGGATGGGCGGGAGCGGGATCTCGGGGGAGATCGCCGCCGCGCTCGCGGCCCGGCATGCCGGTTGCCCGGTCCTCCCCGTGAGGGACTTCGAACTCCCGTCCTGGGCGAAGAGCTCCTCCCTCGCCATCTTCGTTTCCTACTCGGGGAATACGGCGGAGACGCTTTCCGCGTATCGCGAGGCGGGGACACTGGGCATGCGCCGCCTCGTCATCACCTCCGGAGGGGAACTCGGGACGCGGGCGGAGGCGGAGGGAGTTCCCCGGGTCCTGGTCCCGGGGGGCCACCCTCCCCGTGCCTCGCTGGGCTGGCTCTTGGGAGCCCTCCTCGGTGCCCTCTCCCCGGTATTCCCCGGGGGGCGGATCGATCCCTCAAGGACCGTGGTGGAACTCCGGGGCCTCCGACCCGCCCTCCTGGACCCGCGGGGAACCCCCGGGAGGATCGTGGAAATTCTCGGGGAGCGACCCCTCTGGGTCTATGCCCCCGAGCGGCTCGCGGTGGTGGGGCGCCGGTGGAAGACCCAATCCGAGGAGAACACGAAGAGACTTTCGCATTTCGACACCATTCCGGAGCTCCTTCACAACGCCCTGGTGGCGTGGGATCCTCTTTGGAGGGGGAGCGACGCGGCGCCCTACGTGGCCTTGATCCGGGGGGCGGTGGATTCGGCCGACGTGACCCGCCGGATCGATTATCTCGAGAGGGTCCTGGAGCGGCAGGGGATCCCGCATGGCTCGGTGCGCCTATCCTCCCCGGACCCGCTCACGGAGATCCTGGAGGGGATCTGGGTCGGCGACATCCTGAGCCTCCGTTGGGCGGAGCGGTTGGGGATCGACCCCTTCCCGGTGGTGGCCATCGACCGGATGAAGGCCACGATGACCACGGTTCCCCGGTGAAGCGGGGCGGAGAAGCTCATATCCGTCCCGTGCTCAAGGACGTTCAGGGACCAAGCTGAGGTAGCCTAGCTCGGTCAAGGCGCCGGTCTCGAAAACCGGTGGAGGTTCACTCCGCGGGAGTTCAAATCTCCCCCTCAGCGCTTCCCCGAGGAAGGCATGCCCGTTCCGGAGAGTTCCCCCGTGCGATCCCTGGTGGAGATCCGCCTGAGGGTCCATGGCCATGGGAGCCAACCCTTCCCCCCCTCGATATCGGTTCCGGCGGGCACCACGGTCCGGGAGGTCATGGGGAGCCTCGGCCTCTCTCCTGAGGGGCATTCCTCCTGGTGGGAGGGAGAGCCCGTCCCTCTGGATCTCCCACTCGGGAAGAAGGGCCTTCTGGAACTGGTGGGCACCTTTTCGGGAGGGTGAAGGCACTCCCCGAGGGAGCCCTGAAGTCCCTTCCGGGGGCCCGTCTCGGGGGGAGTTTTTATCATGGCCCGCCCCCATTGGGCCATCATGCCGGCGGCGGCCCTACCGGAAGAGACGGGATGTCCCGTCTGCGGCACCAATCCTTCCGGGACTTTGGACCGGTGCCCCACATGCGGTTTGTCCCGGGTCCTCTGGACGGACGCCCGGGAGTCGCTCCAGGAACCTCCCCCTTCGGCGGGAGGGGTGGCATCGGGAGCCATCCCGAAGGAGGCCGCGGCCGGGGCCCCCGCCGCTTCGGGTCCAACCCTCGAGGAGGAGATGGAGGGGCTCGCCCGTCAGCTGGAGTCGACTCTCCGGGTGGGGGAGGTCCTCCACGTGGACCGGGCCGCCATCGCCGCAGCGATGGCCCAGGCCACGGTGCTGCTGGCGCAGGGGCAACTGGAGCCCGCGCACGCGGCCCTGAAGGCGGCCGTGACCCATTCCGAGGAGGAGATGGAGGCGGGGTTCGACTCCTACGTACGGGAATTGGAGGACCGGGAGGGGGCGCTCCGGGAAGAGGGGGTCTCGGCGGACGTCGCGGCGCAACTGGCCCGGGCCCGGAAGATATTCCATGGGAAGGGACAGGCCGAGGGGGTTCGGGTCCTCCGGGAGGCGGAGGAAAGCCTCCACGTCCTGGAACAGGAGTGGAGGGGCCTCAAGGAGACTCTCCTCCGGCTGGAGGGGATCCGGGACGTGTCCCGGCGGCTCGGGATCGAGACGGCGGAGGCCACGGAACGCCTGGACGGGGTACGGAAGGGCCTGGCCTCAGGGCCTCAGACGGCAAAGACGCTGCAACAGATGGCCGCCCGGGCCTCGGCAAGCCTGGTGAGCCTCCACGAGAATCTCCGGGAGAAGATCCGGGAGGGAGTCCAGGAGGGTGCATTGGGCTTCAAGGATCCGCGGATCCCCGAGGACGAGCGCAGGGTACTGGAGGGCCTGTGGAAGCAGGTGGTCCGCCACTCTCGGGAAGGTCACATGCTGGAGGCCGGGGAGGAGCTCGTGGGATTCCAGGAGACCCTGCGGAAGATCCAGGAGCGCCAGGGGACCAAGACCCCTCCGGGCGCGCGTTTCCGGCGCGAGCCCACGAAGGAGGCCGAAGCTCAGGCCCCCGCGGCCCCCCCCCCAAGACCCTCGCACGAGAAGAAGGTCTCCGGTTCGCTCCCCGAGGCGATCCGCGAGGCGAAGGAACTCGCCGGGATCGTGAGGACGCTGCAGCGGGATGGGGTCGACGTCCGGGAGGCTGCGCAGCTCCTGCGGGAAGGGACGGCTCACCTCAAGGCCCTGGAGTTGGAGCCGGCCACGGAAGCCCTGCGGCGGGTCCGGGATATCCTTCGCGGAGCTGGGAGACTCCCTCCCAAGGAAGGACCCGCCACCGATCCGCAATGAGCCGGGGAGGCGTGGGGGCGATGAGCCCACCCGGGGCCACCCAGTACCCATGCATTTCCCTGTTCCCCTCATCTCGTCCCGGGAGCCAGTTGCGCTCTCGGGGAGCTGCGGGTTCGGCCGACCTCCTCACATGGCTTGGCCAGGGGGGTACGAATGGCCCTTCCCACCCAAACTGGGAGAGATGACCGCAACGGGCACCTCTCGGGAGAACGCAAGGACCGGAGGCCCGGCATCCAGGGGGGAGGGACCCTCACTTCGCCCCAGGGGTTTCCCCGTGGCTCGCGGTCAGCGTCCCTCGGCTGTCCCGGCAGAGTGTCCCGCCGCACCCCGACGCGAGGGGCGGTCCTGGGGAGGCAGGAAGGTGAAGAAATGGACATCCGGTCGGAACTCCCGGGGCGCAACGACGAGACGGTGGGCCCCCACCGACATGAGGCTCTCGGGGATCTCGGTGAACGACTCCTCAGCGAACCCGCTCTCCTGGAACCAGCGGCGGATCGTGGGCGTGAGGTCCGGCGCCACCCTCGAACGGGTCCAGATCACATGGGCGCCCGGGGCGCAGAGCTCCGGAAGGTGACCGATGAAGTCGTGGATGTTCCCATCGCTCACATTGCCGAAGATCCCGCACGCGAGGACGAGGTCGGCCGGCACGGCCCCGGAGCATGTCCGGGCAGATGCGGCATCTCCCTCCACGAACTCCACGCCCTCGAGGCCGATGCGGGCGATGGCTCTGCGCCCCTCGGCCACCAGGTCCGGGTCCTGGTCGATGAGGCGGGCCCGGACGTCGTCCCGCCGGGGGTGATCCGAGAGGACTCCCAGGAGATCCCGCCCGTCCCCCGCGCAGAGGCTCAAGACCCCAATGGGACCCGGCGCGCGCGAATCCAGGAAGGTCCGGATGGACCGTTGGACGGCGCGGAGCCTCCGGGTCAGAGGCTGGCCCTCGGCGTATCCCCGGTGCCACTCCACCCATTCACCCGGCATGGGACACCAACTCCCGCCGGCGCCTCACCCTCCGAGAAAGATTAGGATTGGGCATCCTGAGGGGACTCGCCCGTCCACTTTCCCGCGCCTGTGAGGATGGCATTCTGAGCATGGCACCCGGGTAGCCCTTCGTGCGCCGGCTCACGGGCCCCCGCGGGGGGTCGATCGCCGGGTCCAGCCGGTGGGCATCCCCGTTCTGCGAAGGACCTCACCATGAGGGGGAGAACCCTGGTTGGGCTCCCTCCATCAGGCGGCCTTCCCGATGCCGCTCCACAGGCGGTCACGACCCCGAAAAGGTTTAATGCCTTGCGGAAATGCCTTATATGAATTGACCGTCCCCACGCGGCCACAAGCTTTTCACGATGACCACGGGCCACGCGAGGCCGGGACTGTGGTGACCCTCACGTCCCAGGGCCTCTGGACCGTCCGGGGTTCCCGGGCGCTTCCGGTGGGGACGGGGGTCCGGGACCCGGAGGGACGTTTCCGGGGGCAGGTGATGAGGGTCTTTGGACCGGTGGCTTCGCCCTATCTCTCCGTCCGGCCCCGACGTGCCCTGGGAGCCGCCGAGGCGCTGGCGCTGGTGGGGACCCGGCTGGTGGTGGAGGAGGCGGAACGGCGTGGAAGATGAGCTGAAGGCTCCTGCGGGCGCCAATCCGGACTTGAGCGTCACGGCGCGTTGCACCAACTGCAAGTCCAATCACCTCACCAAGGACTACGAACGGGGAGAGCTGGTCTGCGACAACTGCGGGCTGGTCCTGGAGGATGCCATGATCGACCAGGGCCCCGAGTGGCGCGCCTTCGATGCGGAGCAGGGGGAGAAGAGGACGCGCACCGGGGCCCCCAGCACCCTCACGATCCACGACAAGGGGCTCTCCACGGAGATCGGGTGGAAGAACCGGGACCCCTATGGCAAGTCCATCCCCACGCGGAACCGGGCCCAGCTCTACCGCCTCCGGAAGTGGCAACGGAGGATCCGGGTCTCCAACGCCACCGAGCGCAACCTGGCCTTCGCCCTGGCGCAGCTGGACCGGATCGCGAGCGGGATGAACCTTCCCCGGAACGTCCGGGAAACGGCGGCCATGATCTACCGGAAGGCGGTGAACCGGAACCTCATCCGGGGCCGCTCCATCGAAGGGGTCGTGGCGGCGAGCCTCTACGGGTCCTGCCGGCAGTGCAACGTCCCCCGGACGCTCGACGAGATCGCCTCCAAGAGCAGCATCGGCCGGAAGGAGATCGGCCGCACCTATCGGTTCATGACCCGGGAGCTCCGCCTGAAGCTCCTCCCCACGCGCCCCCAAGATTACATCCAGCGGTTCTGCAGCGAGCTCAAGCTCAAGGGCGAGGTGCAGAACAAGGCCAACGACATCCTGAAGGAGGCCACGGAACGGGAGCTCACCAGCGGACGGGGACCCACCGGGGTCGCCGCCGCCGCGATCTACATCGCCTCGGTCCAGTGCGGGGAGCGGCGGACGCAGCGGGAGGTGGCCGAGGTGGCGGGCGTCACCGAGGTGACCATCCGGAACCGCTACAAGGAGCTCACCGACAAGCTCGGGCTCAGGGTCATGCTTTAGACCCCCCGCGAACTGGGCTCTGGCACGGCCCGGAGCCGATCCGGGCGAGGGGAGACCATGGAGGATCTCATCCGGACCGCGCTGGAGGCCGCCCAAGGGCCCGGCGTCCGGTTCGCCGATGTGCGTGCATTCACGGCCTACCGCTATGAGAAGCTCTCGGTGAAGAACGGGATCGCGGAAGCGCTCACCCGCACGGAGGAGGCGGGAATCGGGATCCGGGTGCTCCGGGAGCGCGGGTGGGGATTCGCGGGGACCAGCGAGAGGACCCCCGCCGCGGTCCGCCGCGCGGCGGAGCGGGCGGCCCGGCTCGCCGCCGCGTCGGAGCGGACCCGGAAGGAGCCGGTCCCGTTCACGGAGGAGCGGGACCTTCCCCACGAGGGCCGGTACGAGACCCCGCTCCAGAGCGACCCCTTCCAGATGGACGCCGAGGAGAAGATCCGGCATCTCCGGGACGCCGAGGCGGAGCTCCACGTGGATCCCGCGGTCAAGGTGGGCCGGGCGCACATGACCTTCTGGCAGGAGGACAAGTGGTACCTGTCCTCGGAGGGCGCGAGCTACCGGGCCTCGCTCACCCATTCGGGGGCGGGGATCGAGGCGACGGCGGTGGGGGAGGGGGAGGTCCAGCGGCGCTCCTACCCCACGAGCTTCGGGGGGAACTTCGCCCAGGGGGGGTTCGAGTTCGTCTCGTCGCTGGACCTCCGAGCCCACGCCCGCGAGGTGGGACGGACCGCCGTGGAGCTCCTCACGGCCCGGGCGGCTCCCCGGGGGTCCATGGACCTCGTCCTGGCGAGCGACCAGCTGGCCCTGCAGGTGCACGAATCCGTGGGTCACGCCACGGAGCTGGACCGGATCCTGGCCTACGAGGCCGGCTTCGCGGGGACGAGCTTCCTCACCACCGCCGGGCTCGGCACGTTCCGGTACGGCTCGCCCGCGATGAACATCACCGCCGACGCCACCCGACCCGGGGGCCTCGGCACCTTCCCGTGGGACGACGAAGGGGTCCCGGGGCAGAAGTACTCCCTCGTGAAGGAAGGGATCCTCGTGGACTTCCTGAGTTCGCGGGAGATGGCCGCCCGCATCGGTCGGACGCGGAGCGGAGGGACCGCCCGGGGCGATGGGTACCTTCGGACCCCCCTCATCCGGATGACCAACGTGAACCTGGAGCCCGGCGAACGGTCCGCCCAGGAGCTCCTCCATGAGGTGCGCGACGGGATCTACATGGAGACGAACCGCTCCTGGTCCATCGACGACAAGAGGCTCAACTTCCAGTTCGGCTGCGAGGTGGGCCGCAGGATCCGCGGGGGCGAACTGGGCCCTCTTCTGCGCAACCCCATCTATTCGGGGATGACCCCCAAGTTCTGGAGTTCCCTGGAGGCGGTGGGCGGGCCCGAGACCTGGAGGCTCTGGGGCCTTCCCAATTGCGGCAAGGGCCAACCGGGCCAGGTCATGCGCGTGGGGCACGGCGCACCCATGGGGCTCTTCCGGAAGGCCCGGGTGGGGGGGCCAAGATGACGACGGCTGGGTCCCGGGAGGGATCCCCGATCCCGTGGCCGGACGGGGATCGCTCCAGAGAACTCCTGGAGAGGGTCCTCGCGGCGGTCCACGAGCCCGCGGACGTCCGCTACTATCGGGAGCAATGGACCACCCTGCGTTCGGCGAATTCGATGCTCTACCAACCCCATTCCGAGACGGTGGAGTCGATCTCGCTGCGGATCTGCTCGGAGGATGGCCGCCTGGGAGTGGCCACCTCCACCGAGATTTCCGCGGAGGGGATCGCAGCGCTGGTCCGGAGGGCGCGCGCCCTCGCCCAGGTGGCCCCCGCGGTGCGGGACTTCCCGGGATTCCCGGAGGACCCGGGGACGCCCACGCCCGCCATCCCCGTGGCCCGGGGAGTCTTCCAGGACGACCTCGAGGCCCGGGGGCAGGCCCTCGCGGATGCCTTCGCGGTGGTGGAGGACGAGATCGGGCCCGCCCGGATCTCGGGCGTCGTGAACCAGGGGATCTCCCAGCTGGCGGTGGCCAACACCTCCGGCCTCCACAGGAACTCCTACCGGACGGTGGCCCAGGCGAACTTCCTCACCGAGATCGCGTCCCGGGACCCGCCGCCCTCCGGGTGGGCGGAGATGGCCCACTGGGACCCCGCCCGGCTGGACCTCATCGGGCTCGCCCGGGAGGCGGCCCGGATCACCCCCCGGGTGCGTCCCCGGATGGCGAAGCCGGGGCGCTACCGGGTCCTCCTCAGCGGATCGGCCCTGTTCGAGCTGCTGAGCTTTTTGTCCTGGATGGGCCTGGGAGCGCTCTCCGTGGAGGAGGGCTGGAGCTTTCTCGTGAATGGGCAGGGGAAGCGGGTCGCGGCCCCGGAGATCACCCTCGTGGACGACCCGCGGAACCCGCGGGGACTTCCCGCGGCGCTCGATGCCGAAGGACTCCCCATGCGGCGGCGGACGCTCATCGACCGGGGGGTGGCCCGGGGACCCGCCCACGACACCCTCACCGCCGCGCGGGCCCGGACGAGGTCCACGGCCAATGCCCTTCCTCCGGAGGCTCCCGCAGGGTCCATCGGACCCATCCCGCGGAACCTCCTCCTGCGTCCCGGGACCGCGACGCTGGAGGAGCTGGTGAAGGAACTCCGTCGGGGGATCCTGGTGACCCGGTTCCACTACGTGCGCTCCGTGCATCCCGGCAAGACCACCCTCACCGGAATGACCCGGGACGGGACGTACTGGGTGGAACGGGGGGAGGTGCAGCACCCCATCACCAACCTGCGCTTCACCGAAGGGATCCTTTCCACGCTCGCCGGGACCGAGCTCGTGGGCGGCAAGGTCCGGGCCTACGGTGACGAGAGGGGATTCATGTCCGCGGTCCTCCCCTCCCTGGTGAGCCGCTCGTTCACCTTCCCCAGCGCCACCACGTTCTGAGGGCCCGGACGGGGGGGGACCATGGCCCGCGACGTGCCGCCGCTGCACCTTGCGGTCCTCGTCTCGGGCGAAGGCACCACGCTGGAAGCGCTGGCGCGCGCCATCCGCGAGGGTCGCCTCGGGGCGACCATCGACCTCGTGGTGAGCGACCGGGAGGAAGCCAGGGCGCTGGAACGCGCGGCCCAC
The DNA here is from genome assembly GCA_021798195.1 of Thermoplasmata archaeon. Classification (GTDB taxonomy): domain Archaea; phylum Thermoplasmatota; class Thermoplasmata; order Lutacidiplasmatales; family UBA184; genus JAJZYH01. The sequence goes on along the minus strand of JAJZYH010000012.1, from coordinate 32,755 downwards.
TGGGGGCTGGACCGCGCCGTGATCCCTCCTCCGCCCCGGGGACCCCCGGAATGGGAGGACCTGGTGGCGGAGGCTCTCGAGGGGGCCGGGGCGGAGCTCGTGGTCCTCGCCGGGTATCGCCGGGTCCTGAAGGGTCCGGTCCTGCGGCGCTTTCCGGGGCGCATCGTGAACGTCCATCCCTCGCTCCTCCCCCGGTTCGGAGGCCCCGGCATGTACGGGCTCCGGGTGGCCCAGGCGGTCCTCGCCTCCGGCGATACGGTCACGGGGGCCACCGTCCACGTGGTCACCGCCGACCTGGACCACGGCCCTATCCTGGACCAGGAGAGCTGGCCCGTGCGCCCCGACGATACCCCCCAGTCCCTGTCGGATCGGCAGCGCCCCTGGGAACACGAACTCCTCCTCCGGGTGCTTTCCCGGGTGGCCCGGGGGGAGCTTCCGCTCCCCCTGCCCGCGAGGGGATCCCCGGAGCCTCAGGCAAGCTCCGCGAGCGGCGTGGACCGTGGGGGGAGCGAGAATTCCACCCGGTGATGGCTCGTCTTGGGCGGGAAGAGGGAGCCCGACCGTGCCCTCCGGACGATCTCCTCCTTCGAGGGGGCCCGCTCCATGGCCGAGCCGGGGTAGCGGTCCACGTGGATGCGCGGGTCCCGGTAGTCCACGACCCAGGCGGGGACCCGGAGCATGCCCAGCCGCCGGAGCGCCTCCACCCGGTGGTGCCCGTTCAGGATCACCAGGGTGTCGCGGGAGACCAGGATCGGTTCCCGTACCGCACCCGCCCTCTGGATCTCCTCCAGCACCTCCTCCACCTTGGCCTCCTCCGTCTCCTCGTGTGCCCGGAGCTCCCCGATGGGGACCAGGGCGAAGGTGGCGGGGCTCCGGGAAGGGACCGGTGCGGGGGGGGATGCGGGTCCCTTCACCGCAGCCTTCACGAGCCCTCCGTCAGGGAGCGTACGGCCCTGCGGACGAGGACCGCGGTCATCTTCCTCCGGTAATCCGGCGCGAGGAAGGTGTTGTGGACGGGTCGCACGGCGGACCGGATGGCCTCTCCCAGCGCCCGGAGGCTCTCGCCGGTGAGCTGCGACCCCACCAAGGGGTCCGTGAGGGCATCCATCCGTCGCGGGACCATCTCGAGCCCCCCCAGGGCCACCCGGAGGTGGCTCACCCTCCCCCCGTCCTGGCAGAGGGCGACCGCCACGCCCAGTTCGGGGAAGTCGTAGGAAGGGCGGACGCGGAGCTTGAGATAGATGGACCGGAGGCCCTGAACGGGGGGAGGGAGGGTCACTCCCTCCAATACCTCGCCGGCACGCAGGGAGGTCCTCCGGATCCCGTCCCCGTCCCGGGGGTAGAGGTCGGTGAGGGGGATCTCCCGGGTGCCCTCCGGCCCCATGAGGCGCACGCGGGCGTCCAGGGCCATGAGGGCGGGGGCCAGGTCCCCGGAGAAGGTGGCGTAGCACTTCTCCTTCTGGGGTACCACGTGGCAGCGGTCCCCGTCGGCCTTGAGGCAGAAGCCCAGCGATTGCCGCCAGAAGTAGGACTGGTTGAAGAAGAAGCACCGGGTCTCCACCAGGAGGTTTCCCCCCAGGGTCCCGGAGGCCCGGACCAGAGGAGTGGCCACCTCCCGCGCGGCCTGCGCCACGGCCGGGTAGCGCGAGGCGAGCCCGGCCGATCCCTCCATCTCCCGCAGGCGGACCATGGCCCCCAGATCCCCCTGGTCGGGGGAGAATCGGTGCAGTTCGGGGATGGCGTCGAGGGAGATGAGGTGCGGTCTGGGGTTGAGGTGCATCTTGTAGTTGGGCAGGAGGTCGGTCCCCCCGGCGAGGTAGTCGAACTGGCCCGCGAACTCCCGGGCGAGGGAGATGGCCTCCGGGAGGCTTTCCGGCTGATGGAGCTGGAACTCATCGAGGTGCATGATCCGTCCCCCCTGCGGGCACGGGCATGACGGCCGGAGGTGCGGGCTTGGAGAGCCTTCCCTCCCTGCGCTCCTTCTCCTCCAGCGCGCGCAGGACCTTGTCCGGGGTGATGGGGAGGTCCAGGAAGCGGACCCCCAGGGCGTCGTAGAGGGCGTTCCCCACCGCCGGCAGCACCGGGATGAGGGGCCCTTCCCCGGCCTCCTTGGCCCCGAAGGGGCCTTCCGGATCGTCCTCCCCCACCAGGAGGCACTCCACCTCGGGCATGTCCTGCGGCATGACGATCTTGTAGTCCAGGAGGGAGGGGTTCATGAGGCGCGGCCCCCGGTAGTTGAGGCTCTCCGAGAGGAGTTGGCCCAGCCCCATGTGGATGGAACCCTCGATCTGGCCCTCCACCGACTGGGGGTTCAGGGGACGTCCGCAATCGAACCCGGCCCAGACCTTCCGGACCCGGACGAATCCCGTCTCCACGTCCACCTCGACCTCGGCGGCATAGGCGGAGAAGGAGTACGCGGGAGCGGTGCCGGCCCGGGCTCCCTTGAAGGTGCCCCCCATGGGCGCCGACTCGTAGGATCCGCTGGCGTGGAGCGCTCCCGTGTGCTCCATGGCCCGGTGCACCGCCTCCAGGAACGACACGCCCACCTGGGGGCGGTGCCGGACGTAGATGCGGTCCCCGCCGCACTCCAGGGATTCCCGGGCATAGCCTGTGAGGTCCGAGGCGGCCTGGACCAGCTGGCGCCGGAGGTCCTCCGCCGCCCTCTTCGCGGCGTTCCCCATCATGAAGGTCACCCGGCTGGAATAGCTCCCGATGTCGATGGGTGCGGTATCGGAGTCCACCGCGGCGATCCGGATCCGGTCCAGGGGGATCCCCAGCACCTCTCCCACCACCTGCGCCAGGATGGTCTTGGAGCCCTGCCCGATGTCGGCCGCGCCGCAATGGACGGTGACGCCCCCGTCCATGTCCACCTTGAGGTGGACGGTGCACTGGGGGAACTTGGGGGTGAAGTGGATGGGGGAGTTGGAGCCCGAGATGTAGAATCCGCAGGCGATGCCGATCCCCTGCCCGTAGGGGAGGGCCCGGAACTTCTCGCGCCATCCCGAGCGTTCCCGGGCCGCGAGGAGGCACTGGCGGACGGAGTTGGAGGTGATGCGGAACTCGTTCACCGTGGTGGAATGGGGCGGAAGGAAGTTCCGGAGCCGGAGCTCCGTGGGGTCCCAGCCCATCTCTTCCGCCAGCATGTCCACGGCGACCTCCACGCTGTAGCGGATGTTGGTCCCCCCGTGGGCGCGCATGGCCCCGGAGGGGGGGTGGTTGGTGTATGCCCGGGCCCCGTGGTAACGGAAGTTGGGGAACTGGTAGGGGCCCATGGCCAGGACCCCGTTGTAGTAGGTGGTGACGGTCCCGAAGGAGCTCCAGGCTCCCCCGTCGAGGAGGGCCTCCACGTCGAGCGCCGTGAACCTTCCCAGGGCATCGGCGGCGATCCCCACCGTGTTCCAGGTGGGGTGGCGCCCGTGGTTGGTGTAGAACACGTCGTCGCGGTCGAACACGATCTTCACCGGCCGGCCGGTCTCCATGGCGAGGGCGGCGCAGGCGATCTCGTGGGGGAACGGGTCGCTCTTCCCCCCGAAGCCCCCCCCCACCTCGGGCTTGATGACCCGAATCCGGTGCATGGGCAGGTCCAGGACCTCCGAGAGGGCCCGGTGCAGGTAGTGGGGGACCTGCGTGGCGGACCACACCGTGAGCCGGCCATCCGGAGAGTACTCGGCCAGGACGGCGTGCGGCTCGGTGAAGGCGTGGGTGACGCCGGCGTAGCGGGCGCTCACCCGCACGGAATGGGCGGCGGCCCGCCACGCGCCGGGGAGGTCGCCGAAGTGCTGGAAGACCTCCTTCTGGAGGTTCGTGTCCCGGAGGGCTCGCTCGTGGATCTTCACGGCCACGGGGTTCCGGGACACCTTGGGGTCGTCGTAGACCGGGAGCGGCTCATACTCCACGCGGATCCGGGCGAATGCCCTCTCGCACGTCTCCTCGTCCACGGCGGCCACGGCCACCACGCCCTCCCCGATGTACCGGACCCGGTCCACCGCGAGGGCGGTCTCGTCGTGGGTCATGGGGAGGACCCCGAACGTCCGGGGGTAGCGGTCCCCCGTGAGCACGGCGGCGACCCCCGGGACCTTCCGGGCCTCCGTCACATCGATCTTGCGGATCCGGGCGTGGGGATGGACCGACTTGAGGATCCGGCCCACGAGGAGGTTGGGGCGACGGAGATCGTCGGTGTACTCGGCGCGTCCGGTGACCTTGAGCGAGGCGTCGACGAGGGGAACCCTCGCCCCGATGAGCCGGTGGGGGACCGCGGGGGCCTCCCCCGATGCGGCGGGCGTCATGCGGAGGAAGCCCCCTCCCGGGCCATGGCCCGCGACGCCGCCTCGATGGCGTCGAGGATCTTCACGTACCCCGTGCAGCGGCAGAGGTTCCCCGAGACGGCGCGGGAGATCTCCTCGCGCGTGGGGGACGGGTGGTCCCGCAGGAAGGCCACCGCGGTCATGATGAAACCGGGGGTGCAGAACCCGCACTGGGTGGCCCCCTTCTCCACGAACGCCTTCTGCACGGGGTGGAGACCGCCCGGAGGAGCGATCCCCTCGATGGTGGTGATCTCCCGACCCTCCGCGAGCTTCGCCAGCGTGAGACAGGAGAGGGTGGGCACTCCGTCCAGGAGGACCGTGCAGCAGCCGCAGGTGCCCAGGTCGCACCCCCTCTTGGAACCCGTGAGCCCCAGGTCCTCGCGGAGCACGTCGAGGAGGATCCGCTGGGGCGGGACGGAAAGCGTGTAGTCACACCCGTTGATGCGGAGCTTCGCGGGGACCCTCTTCGCCGTACGTCACCTCCTCTCCCTCAGCGTCCACGGGGGTGGGGTGGAACCATTGCACGATCTCCGCCACGATGCCCACGGCGAGCTCCTCCGGGGTCTCGCCTCCGAGGGGGAGGCCCACGGGCGAATGGAAGCGGGAGAGCGCCTCCTCCGGCAGGTGGCGGGCCCGGAGGCCCCGCAGGGTGAGCTCCCTCTTGGTGGCGCTGGCCATGAGCCCCACCGGGAGGTCGAGATGGGTCAAGAGGGTGGCGGCCACTTCCTCGTCCTTCCCGGCGTCGTACCCCAGGAGGTAGGCGTGGGTGAATCGTTCCTCGCTCTCCCGGATCCGGTCCACAAGGCGGGAGGGTTCCACCACCCAGCGGTGGCGGGCGCCCGGGAACCGGTCCGGTGCGACGTATTCGGGCCGGTCATCGGCCACCGAATGGTCGTAGTCCAGCCACTGGAGGCTCTGGGCCACGGCCTTCGCCACGTGGCCCCCTCCCCAGAGGAGCACGTTGGGGCGGGCGGGCACGTACTGGAGGGCGATCTCCACGGACCCTCCGCACCGGCTGGGGATCCCTCCCGGCTTCCACCCCATGAGGTCGAAGTGTTGCAATCCCCCTCGCCGGCGCGCGAAGGTCTCCCGCGCTAAAAGCTTCACTTTCTCCTCCAGCCCGGCCCCGCCCACGGTCCCCACGAAGCTCCCGTCGGACCGGGCCAGCATCATGGCACCCAGCTTCCCGGGGACCGATCCCCGGGCCTCCACCACGGTGGCGAGTACGAAGGGGTCGTGGAGGTCCATGAGGCGCAATGCCTCCCGCCAGACGGCACGGTTCATGGAGGGATCTCCCGCGCCCCGCGGGCGGTCCGGTACGCCTGAGGGGTATCGGTGTTCCAGAGGATTCCGGGGTCGTCCACGGGCACGTGGACCGTGACCGCCGGATGCTCATGAGGATACCGGAAAAGAGGCTCGTCGTCCCCGTATCCCAGGACCTCGTCGCGCGCCGGGAGCCCCACGAGCACGGGATGGCCCCCTCGCCCCTCGTAGGTAGGGATCCACCAGTGTGCCGAAGGGTCGCTGGCAGCCCGGGAGAGGAGGCTCGCAATGGTCCGGGGAAGGACCCACGGATGGTCCACGGGCCACAGGAGCACGGGAAAGCCCTCCGGGGCGATCTCCCGCAGCCCCCATTTCACGGAACCGGTCCTTCCCCGGTCCCACCGAGGGTTGTGGATCACGATCCCCCCCTCGGCGAGGACCACGGGGGAGAGGGCTCCGCTCTGGGCTCCCAGGACCACACGGGCTGCAGGAAGGCCCGCGGACCGGGAGACCCGGAGGATGCGGGCCAGCGCCGAGACCCCGGGTTCCACCTCGAGGAGGGCCTTGTGCGTGCCCGACATCCTCCGGGAGGCACCGGCGGCGAGGACGAGGCAGGTGGGCATGTACCCGGGAGGCCGCCCCGGAGGAAGAACCCTTTCGGGAGGGGAGCGACGGCGCCCGTTCTCGAGGTGGGCCCAGCACGATTTTTATATAGTATCCCTCGCTCGGCGCCCCCGCCCTATGACGAACCCCATGGAAGTCCCTCCGGGACAGCTCCTGCCGCGGCTCGCGGAAGAGCTCCGGAAGATCGAAGCGATCCAACCCCCCGCCTGGGCCCAATTCGCCCGAACGGGCACCCACACGGAGAGGGCGCCCTTGCAGAAGGACTGGTGGTACCTGCGGTCCGCCTCCGTGCTCCGGAAGCTGTACACCAAGGGCCCGCAAGGGGTCTCGCGCCTTTCCGGAGAATATGGGGGGCGCCGGGACCGTGGGAGCGCCCCTTACCACGCGGTGAAGGGGAGTCGTTCCGTGACGCAGGAGATCGTCCAGCAGCTCCAGAAGGCGGGGCTCCTTGCGCCGGTGAAGCTCCGGGGCCGTCGCGTCTCCCCCGAGGGGCAGCGCCTCCTGCAGCGGGTGAGCCAGGAGACCATGAAGGCCCTCGCCGAGGTCCAGCCCGCGGTGAAGAAGTACCTCTGAGGAGGGGTCCGGGCCGATCGAGGAAGAAGGGGCGGAGGACAGGACCCACATGGCGTACCAGGAGGACCCGGAGCTCGAGGAGCTCCGCCGGCGTCGGCTGCAGCAGCTCCAGGAGCAGGCGGCCGCCGGTGGTGCGGACGCCGGGTACGCGGCCATGCAACAGGCGGAGATGGAGCGCCGCCAGGCGGAGCAGCATGAGCTCCTGCGGCGCATCCTGACCCCCGAGGCGCGGGAGCGCCTCGCCCGGATCCGCCTCGCAAAGCCCGAGGTGGCCTCCGCCGTGGAGCAGCAGATCAGCGCGCTGGCCGTGAGCGGTCGCCTCCGCCGCCAGATCGACGACGAGACGCTCCGGTCCCTCCTGGAGCGGATCATGCCGGAGAAGAGGGAGATCCGCATCACGCGTCGCTGAGGAGAAGAAGGATCATCATGGCGAACCGTCGCAGGCCGCTCGCCCGCAAGCTCCGACTGAACCGGGCCACCAAGTCGAACCGCCGGGTGCCGGCCTGGGTCATGCAGCGGACCAACCGGCGCGTGACCACCCATCCCAAGCGCCGGACCTGGCGCCGGGGCCACCTGCATCTGTGATCCGACCGGGGGAAGAACATGGCGGAAGAGGAGAAGGGACGCGTGGAAGAGCTGGAACGGGAATTCGTGGTGCCCCTCCGGGCCAGTCAGCATGCACCCCCCCGGACGGAGAGGACGAAGCACGCCATGGGCACCATCCGACGCTTCATGGTGCGCCACATGAAGGCGGAGCCCAAGAACGTCTGGATCGACCCGCGCCTCAACGAGTACCTCTGGCGCCGATCCATCACTCACATCCCTTCGAAGGTCCGCGTGAAGGCCATCCGGTTCGAGGATGGGCTCGTGGAAGTGGACCTCGCCGAAGGCGAGGCCTGAGAGACCCCGGAGGGGGTTCGAGGGCGGTGTGACGGTCGGGAAGGCCTCGTACCTGGGAAGCCCGTACCTGGGGGTCTATTTCCGGGTGGGGGAGGAGAGGGCCCTCATTCCCCCTTCCTGTCCTCCCGCTCTGGAACATCTCCTCGAGACGACCCTGGGGGTCTCCACGCTCCGGACCACGATCTGCGACACCGAGGTGGTGGGAGCGCTGGTGGCCATGAACGGAAGGGGGCTCGTGCTCTCGGAGAGCGTGGATCTCGACGAACGGGGGCGTCTCCAGAGTTCCCTGGAGGTGGTGGTCCTCCGGAGCAAGCTCAACGCCCTGGGGAACACCATCCTCGCCAACGACCGGGGCGCGGTGGTCCATCCGGAATTCACCTCGGCCCAGCGCCGCCTGATCCGGGACGCCATGGGGGTTCCCGTGGTGGCCTCCACCGTGGCGGGCCTGGGTACCGTGGCAAAGGCCGCGGTGGCCACGAACCGGGGCGTGGTGGTCCATCCCCGGGCGACCCCCGCGGAGGTGGAGATCCTCGAGTCGACGCTGGGGGTCCCGGCCCACCGCTCCACGGCCAACTTCGGGATCCCCCTCGTGGGGGCCTGCCTCGTGGCCAACTCCCGGGGGATCCTTGCGGGAGACCTCACCACCCCCGTGGAGATGGTGCACCTGCAGGAAGGGCTCAAGGTGTATAGCTGAGGGGCCGGGCCCTCCGCCCAGGAGGTCTCACGCGGCCAGCTTGCGCCGCCGGTGGTAGCGGGTGACATATCCCGCGATGCGGTTGGCGAGCTTCTTGAACGTGACGCGGCTCTTCCCGTCCGGGGTCTCCACCCGGAGGTCGGTGAGCTCCAGGACCTTCTGCTTGTTCTGGGCGAAGTCCTCCGTGAAGGCATCGGGGTGCTGCCGGACGAGCTCGATGGCCACGCGCTTCACGTAGGTCTGGCGGATGTTGCCCATTGCGCCCGCGCCACCCCCAGTCAGTTTATAAGCGTTGTCGATGGAAAGAGGGTCACCGGACCATCCCCCAGTCGTCCGGAGATGTCCCATCCCATCGCTCAACCCAGGTAGTAGTCCCGAGCTGGCGCGTTCCAGAGCATGACTCGGAAGAGAATCTTCATCCACCTGGGGTGACGCTGGGTGTCCTCGCCCGATCTCCGGTGTGTCCCTTGAAAGTGCTGCAGACTCCCTCCTGCACGATCCTCGGGGGGAAGCGGAGCTGCGGGACCCTCCCGTCGGCCCCCCTCCCCCTGAGCAATCCGCTTCCAAGCAGGGGGACAGAGGTTTCCGGTGCACCCCGGGACGCGCGCGACGATCCACCGAGGAAATTGGGATCTGCGAGAAACGATCGGGACCCGGAAGACCATCCGGACGGTGTGGACGTGGAAGGAGGACGACCGCGTTCACGCGACTGCTGAGAATGTAGGAGAGGGGAGCGACATGGAGTTGAGTCTATTGACTTGCCCACCAGCGTTCCCTATGGCGTACAGAGGGGGAGGAACTCATCGTTTCGTCGTGGGTGAGCGGGGTAGGCGACCTCGAGCGGGTGAGGAAAGTACCCGGATCGCCGCAAATGGCTGCTGGACGAGGTGCCCCACGTGCCGCTGCCGAGGGGAGTGGTGCTCCTTCGTCCGGAGCACACCCCTGAACTCCGCCGCCATATCCGGGAGGAGGGAGGTGTGGTCCGGGGGCGTACGGCGGTGCTGACAACGTCAGATGAGCGGGCGCGGAACCGCCGTCACCACGGATCCAGAGTGTGGGTGGGAAATTCAGGGGGAAGGCCCCGGCAGAAGGGCAGAGTGGAGGTGGAAGATGTCCCGAGAAGGGTCGGACCAATCTTCGATGGTTGAAGACGGGCCAACCATCCCCTCCGACGGTTATACGCCACCTATCACCATGTTCAGAAGAGGATCTGGCGACAGCGCTTCTCGTGTGGGACCGCTGACCCAGCATCCCGTCAGCTGGTAGGCATCTGCCTCCTCGTCCTTGGCCACGCGCCCCGACACGCCGCAACTAGCCCATGCACATGTTTGGCGGCTCCACACACCCGCCACCTTCCGTTGCAGTGACATAGATGCCCATGAGCGGAACCCTTCCGTCATTGCCATTGCCCAATTGGTAATAGATGTCCCCGATTTCCGCATACACGTAAATATGAGCTCCATCGGCCGCGTTCCAGATCACCGCTGCCTGCGTGTCACTGACCGTATTGCTTTGAATGGTCCCGACCAGCGACAATGCCATGGTTGCAGGGATGGCCAAACCATCCGATAGCGCATCGGCCAAAATACCACCTACGTCGACAGCCACCATGATCCAGGTGGTGTCGTCTGATGTGAATGTATTCACCAATTGCCAACTGTAGAGTTCCCGCTGGGCGCTGAAACCTCCGCCATTACCTACAGTGCTATCGTTGACATTGGTGTAGGTATAATTGTAGCTAATATTGCTCGTCCACCCGGGCAGTGTGTTGGCGTACCCCCACGCTATCGCACCATTGTTTATTTGTATATTAATGATGCCCACGTCATATTGATAGATGTTTGTGGGTTGGGGACAGTCAATCCCCTCGTGGGCGCACAAGTACGGGGTATAGGAATACTCTTGGAATAGTTCCCCCTCCACTTGCGCATCGATGTACTGGTAGTTCGTCTGCCCAGGATATATGGTCCCACTGGAGGTGCCCATTTGCGCCTCACTCGATACGGTCCAGATCGCTGTTCCCGCCTCATCTGTCACACTTGCTCCCTGACTGAAGAGTGCTCCGATGGCGAGCCCCATATTGAAGTTCGTCGACGAAGTGGACTGTATTGATTCAGCGACCGCCCCGTAGGCATCTCCCGCGAAGGTCGCCCAGATGGTGCCAATGGGTCCCGGCGAGGATGGATACGGTCCATCGACTTTCTTGCCGATCCATTCACAACTCATCGCACATCCCGGTGTGGGGAGATCCAGGGGCTTGCTGCTCAATACAGCAGTCGTGGAAACAGACTGGCCCGCGAACAACTGGCCCGGTGTTAATGACAGATGGCTCTCCTGAAAGTACTGTCCGGAACGATTCGTGTATGTCAGAAAGAGGATGATGTCCGGATAGCTGTAACCAATCTGCGCGGACCCTTCAGTGTGAGCCCAAGCGTTCATCACAGAATCGGCGACCGACAGGTTTGTCGTTGCAAATGTTCCGTACAGATTGGTCGTGCCAAGAAAGACTTGAGTGAACACTCCCGATGGGCTAACGATGAAGCCTTGGACAGTGACATCTTCCAAGGGAGTGCCATTCGGATCCACCACAGTTATCGAGACTGTTTGTGGATTCCGCACGGTGCCCACCACCCAGAGCCCCACAATTGCGACTAGTACACCGATCCCAATGGAAAGTACCACTTTGAATGTGGCCGACGCGTTGCTGCTGTCGCGTCCACTCGCGACCATGTGGCACCTCCGCTCTCTACGCCCTTATCGGCTCAATAGTCCATACCCCTTGAGTGGAACACGTATCCCGGTCACAAACAAGCCGCGATCGCTCGGATCCAACACCCGTGTATATATTATATATTTTACCTGAGGTCCAATAATTACTCCACCATTCGAGCGGGAAAAAAGTGGGACGGGTTCTGTACTGTGACAGGGGGGAATCGGAAGGGAAACCGGCTTCCGACCGCCCACGCTCTGCCCCCTCCGGATGAAGGTCACGGGCTGCCAGATGGACTGGCTCTCATTGGAGAGACTCCGGGTCCTATCAACCCTCACGAAATGGTCTTTCGAAGTGGCACGCTGAAGGCTCCCATCCCACGAGACTCGAAACCCCATTCGACGCTAGCACGTCGGGGAGTCGCCCCCCGATTCAAACCACCAACGACTGTCCTCGAATCTCCCCCTCTCGCACAACGAGGAGGGCGTCATGGTCAGGTACGTGCCGACGCATCCCCGTTGCCGCCCTGCACACTCAGCGAGAGGAGAGTGCCGGGGGAGGTGATCCGCCGATCCCGAACCGGAGGATCGCCGCGAGGCCCCCGAATGCCTTGAGGAGCATCTCCCCCTCCTCGCTCTCGGTGGAGATCATCTTCACCTGGGTCCCGTACCGGGTGGCCTCCTCGAAGAGGCTCGTGACGAGATCCTCCGAACGTTCCAGGGTGAGGGGGCCCCCGCCGCAGGAGGGGCAGGACGTGGGAGGGGCATCCGGGGGGGCACCCGGGCCCTCCGCCGTGGACCGCAGGAGGGGTTTCCCGCACGCCGTGCAGCGGAAGGCGAGCCGTTTCCGGTGGAGCCCCTCGGACACGAGGAGGGTCTCCACGGCACCCGCCTCGAGGGCTCTCTGGACCTCCTTCTCCCCGTAGGCGGCGAGGCCCTGGGGGCTCTTCTTGATCTCCCGCAGAAGCTTCTGGATGATCTCCTTCTCCTCGGTGAGCTCGAGCCCGTGGAGCGTCGCGGTCGCCTTCTCCACGAGCTCCCGAAGGCCGTACTCGTCGGTGTAGCCCACGTCGAAGAGCGGCTGGACCACCTTCGCCTGGAGCTCGTAGTGGAGGTAGCCTTCCTTGTAGAAGTACTCCTTGGTGGCCCCGGGTCCGCCCAGGAGGATCCCCTTGAGGCGGTCCTTCTGGGGCAGGAAGAGCTCGGTGGCCATCTCTCCGCAGCGGACGAAGAAGTCGTGGGCGGCATGTTCGATGAGCCTCTCGAACCGGTGCTGGGACTGGCCCCCCCGGCCGTGCTTCGAGGGGACCTGGGACTGCTTGTTCCGGAGGGGCTCGATGCGCTTGCCCCGCAGGAACCCGAAGGTCACCTCCGCGCGGTCCATCACGATGAGGCCCCACACCTCGGGCTCGTGGATCATGTCGAGGAGCGGGTCCAGGACGAAGTGGGAATCGCAGCGGTACATGTAGGTGTTGAGGGGTTCCGGGGGCTCGATGACGTAGGCCACGTTCTCGCTCCGGTCCGCCCCCACCGCCTTGGCCCCCACGAAGAACGCCACCCCGTGGGGCGGGGCCTGCTTGTACTGCTTGACCTTGTTCATCAGGGTCTCGAGGGCCCCGGTGACGTTCTTCCGGGTGACCCGGCTCTTGATGTTCCCGGCCTGGGCGGCTTCGTTCCGAAGGTAGCCCAGGACGTCGGAGATCGCCCGCCCGGGGGGGACGTAGAGGGTGACCAGTTCGGTCCCCCGTCCCTCGGCCTGGGAGATCTCCTCCAGCATCCGACGGAACTGGTAGCGGGCCAGCTGAGGGTCCATCTCATTCCCCGGCATGCACACCCCCCTTCGGATGGGTGAACGGCAGCAAGGGTCCCGGTCCGCCCGGTGGGCGGCGGGAGGAGGGTTGAGAACGCACTGCCGGTGCAGGCCACGATCCGGGGACCCCGGTACGGGGGGTCCCGTCCGGCGAGAGTCAGAGGAGCTTCTTGAGATGCTCCTCGATGACCTCTTCGGGGTAGGCGCCCACGATCCGGTCCACGAGCTTGCCGGATTTGTAGAAGAGCAAGGTGGGGATGCTCATGACGCCCAGCTGCTGGGCGGTCTCCGCATTGTCGTCGGCGTTGAGCTTCCCGAAGGCGGCCTTCCCCTGGTACTTGGTGGAAAGGCGGTCTACGATGGGGGAGATCATACGGCAGGGACCGCACCAGGCGGCCCAGACGTCCACCACGGCCACCGGGTTCTCCTGCGAGAACTTGGCAAAGGACTGGGACTCGAGCTCTTTCACGGCCATACGCGAGGAGGCACCTGGCCCGGACTATTTACGATTTCGCACCGGTCCCCGGGATTATCGGAGCGGGGCCGGGCGCCACCGCCGGTGGCTCCTCAGCGCTCCAGCTCTTCCACCAGATGCTGGACCATGGGGAGGATGAGCTTCTGGAGGGCGGTCCGGCAGGCCCGTTCCGATCCGGGGATGGCGAAGATGGGGCGGTTCTGGATCACGTAGAGGCCGGCCCGGCTCATGGCCGCGAGGGCCCCCACCTCCGGGAAGCTCAGCATGCGGTAGAGGCTCCCGAACCCCTCGAGCCGCTTGACGCCCGGCATCCCCTCCAGCGCCTCGATGGTGACGTCCCGCGAGCTCACCCCCGTCCCTCCGATGGTGACCACCGCCTCCAGATGGATGTCCTGGAACCAGGCGTTGAGGGCGTCGCGGATGTCCGCCACGGAGTTTGCCACCAGGGCGTACTTCCGGACCACGTGCCCTCCCTCGGCCACGAGCTGCTTCACGAGGTCACCGGATTCGTCATCCTCCTCGGTGTGCACGTCCGACGTGGTGAGGATCCCGAAGTTCAGGGTGCGGCCGCCCCCTTCGTGATGGCGCCCGGTGGCGGCGGGCGCCGGGGGGGACGCCGAGGAGGCGTTCGCGTGGGAGGTGGGCAGCATGTTGGAACCGGGCGGGGTCATGGGGGCACCTCTTCGGGGGACTTCCACTTGCTCAAAACCTTCACGGGTCCCAGGGAGGTGTGGGGGTAGCCTCCCCCCTCGTCCTTCTCCAGGTACTTCACCATGTCCCACACGGTGAGGAGGGCCACCGAGACCCCCACGAGCGCCTCCATCTCCACTCCGGTCCCCCAGTGGGTCTCGGCCCGGGCCCGGGCCCGGACCCCGCCCGTCACCTGACGGAGGGTCACCTCGCTCCCGGTGAGGGGGACCATGTGGCAATGGGGGATGAGCTCGCTGGTCCTCTTCATGGCGCTCAGGCCCGCGAGGCTCCCCGCCGAGAGGGGGTCGCCCTTCTCCACGGTCCCGTTCCCGAGGGCCCGGAGACTCCGAGACCCCAGGCGGAGGATCCCCTCGGCCACCGCGATGCGATGGACGCTGGGTTTCCCGCGGATGTCCCTCTGCCTCGCCGTGGAAGCAGGATTGGCCACGAGCTTCCGAGGGGGCATGGTTCACCGCGCGGAGGAAGGGGGAGCATGCGCGGGATGGGGGGAGGTCCGCGCCACCCGGGCGAGGAACGCCTCCAGCTGGAGCCGCTCCGAAGCGCCTTCCGCCAGGCGGAAGTCCACCTCCGCGAGGAGCTCCACCAGCTGGATCTTCTCGAGGTCCGGGATCCCGGCGAAGTTGGGGAGGAAGGAGTGGATGGCCCGCACCAGGTCCTCGCCGCTCGCGCCCCGCTCGGTGAAGAGCTGGTAGAGCTTCTCCCGGGCCTGCGGAAAGTGCCCCCGGGCGGCCAGGCTCAGCATCTCCTCCACGTCCCGGGGAAGCGGGGTCTGGGAGCTCTCATACACCGCATCGGCGTCCACGATGTCGGAGAGGGTCGCGGTGATCTGGAGGATGTTCACCGCCCTCCGGAGGTCCCCCTGGGAGAGGCGGAGGATGGCGTCGTACGCCTCGTCCTTCACCGATTTGTGCTCGGCCTGGGCGATGCGCTGCAGGTACGCCCGCATCTCGGCCGGCGTGTGGGGCTTGAACCGGAAGACCGCGCACCGGGACTGGATGGGTTCGATGATCCGGGAGGAGTAGTTGCAGGAGAGGATGAACCGGCAGATGAGGGAGTACCGCTCCATGAGGCGTCGGAGGGACGCCTGGGCCTCCGCGGTGAGCTGGTCCGCCTCGTCGAGGAAGAGGAGCTTGAAGGAGAGGCCCCCGAGAGGGGCGCTCCGGGCGTAGTTCTTGATGGTGCCCCGGACCGTCTCGATCCCCCGCTGGTCGCTGGCGTTGAGCTCCAGGAATGCGTCGCGCCACTCGGGCCCGTAGAGGTCCCGGGCGAGGGCCAGCGCGGCCGTGGTCTTCCCGGTGCCCGGGGGACCTGCGAAGAGGAGGTGCGGAAGGGAGCGGCGCGCCACGTACCCCCGGAGAAGGGGGACGATCTGGGCTTGACCCACCATGTCCCCCAGGGTCTTGGGCCGGTACTTCTCGATCCAGATCTCGCTCCGCGGCTCGTCCATGGTCTCCCCGCACGCCGTTCCCGGGCCAGGGCCCGTGGTTCCCCTTCCGACTCTATAACCCTTGTCACCCCTGGGCCCGGCGGACGGGTCTTCCGGGTGCCGGCCCTTATACGGCCCGTCGCCTCTCCCGGCCCATGTGGGGGGCCGTCCTCGCCCATGTCCGCTTCCGCGGCACCATCCGGGAACGGACCGTGGAACCGTACCTCAAGCTCCTCGCCCAGGTGGAGCGCCGGCGCAAGTTCCGGGGCCTCCTGCTGGACATTTCCAGCGGGGGAGGGGCCGACATCCCCTCCACGGACCTCTACCATGCGGTGAAACGGGTGGCGGAGCAGAAGCCGGTGGTGGTCTCCATCGGGTCCGTGGGGGCCTCGGGCGCCTACCTGGCGGCCCTGGGTGCGCACCGGATCTATGCCTACGAGGAGTCGGAAGTGGGTTCCATCGGGGTGATCCTCCCTTCGGTCTCCGTGGAGGGGCTCCTCACCAAGCTGGGGATCCAGGTGGATCTCCTCCACCACGGTCGGCACAAGGACGCCTACCAGGGGATCCGCCCGCTCACCCCCGAGGAGCGGGAGAAGCTCCTCGAGGTGGGGCGGGTGAGCTACGACTCGTTCATCGCACTGGTGGCCCGGGAGCGCCACCGGCCCGTGGAGGAGATCCAGGCCTTGGCCACCGGAGAATTCTGGAGCGGCCGGAGAGCCCTGGACCTGGGCCTTGTCGACGCCCTGGGAGACCGCAGGGTGGCCCTGGAGGATCTGGCGCGACGGGCCGGCATTCCTCCCCGGCGGACGGTGGAGCTTACCCCGCCCCGCCCCCTTCTGGAACGGATCCTCGGAGGAGCTTCCGCCTCCGCGGCCAGTGCCCTGACCGGGGTTGTCCGGACCTCCCTCACGGAGGCGCTGGAGGACCTTGTCCTGGAGAGCCTTCGGCCCCGGGGCTGAATCCGGGAGGACCCGGTCCACGGCTAGGGAGGGACTCCCGGTTCCTCCCCGGGGTTCTGGGGGATCGTGGGAGCGCTCCGGAGGCGGCGCAGTCCCGGAGGGATCCACCACGCGCGGTCCTTGAGGATCGAGAGGGATGCGGGGACCAGGTAGGCCCGCACGAACATCGCATCGAGGAGCACGGCGATCCCCACGGCGAACCCGATGGAGCGCAGGAGGAGGAACTGGCCGCTGGTGAGGACGAAGAACGCGGTCCCCAGGATCAGTGCCGCGGCCGTGATGACCCCCCCGGTGGCGCCCACCGCCCGCACCACGGCCTCCGAAGAGGGGTATCCCTTGAGGCGCTCCTCCCGGATCCGGGTGAGGATGAACACGTTGTAGTCCATCCCGAGACCGAAGACCAGGATGAAGAGGATCGTGGGCACGAAGAAGAAGATGGAGATGTGGAAGAGGACCTGGAGGGTGAGGAACGTGAGGGCCCACGCCCACACGATGGAGAGGGCGATGGTGGCCAGGGCGAGTGGCGGCACGATGAGGGAGCCCAGGACCAGGAGGAGGACCAGGAGCAGGCCCACCACCACGATGAGTTCCATGTTGGCCTGCGCGGAAGTGATCTGCCGCTCCAGGTCCCGGATCTCGGAGGCGGCGCCTCCGTAGGCCACCGACTGGATGGCCGGCGCATGGGCCGCGTAGGAGGTCACCCGGGATTCGAGGGAGTCGAGGGCCGTCACCGCGGAGCGCGAGAGGCCGGAGGAGTCGGTGCGGAACGTGAACCAGACGGTGCGTCCATCCACCCCCACGTAGCTCGAAAGGGAGCCCCGCATCTCCACCTGGAGGGCGGGGGGGGCCCGGGAGTAGTTCATCCAGGCCGACAGGGGGAAGTTCGCGGGGCCCACCGGCGAATCCACCGACGCCACGCCGGGGGTCCCTGCCATGGTGGTGGTGAGGTTCTGGATCTCGGCGAACTCGCTCGAATTGGTCGCGTTCCCCTGGAGGAGAGGGCTTCGGAACGTCACCAGGACGTCGCTGGGGAAGGCAAACCCGGGTCCGAAGTTCCCGGAAAGTTCCCGGAGCCCCTGGGAGGAGGCGGCGCTCGAGGGCAACTGGTTGTAGAAGTCGTAGGAGACGGGGGCCTCGAGGGCCACCGCGATGAGGGGGACGGAGACCAGGAGCGCCACGCCCACGACGACCCAGGGGCGGGCCACGGAGAAGCGTCCGGCGCGTTGGAAGTAGGTGGTTCCGGCGGCCATCCGCTCCCGGTACCTCTGGGCCTGGCGTTGGAACCGGTCCCGGGAATAGGGCCAGAAGATCCGGGGCCCCACCAGCTTGAGGATGGCCGGGATGACGGTGAGGGAGAGCAGGAGGGCGATGAGGACCGAGAGGGAGAGGGTTTCTCCCCACTGGCTCACCAGAGCCTGCCCCGAGAAGGTCATGGCCAGGGTGGCCAGGATGACGGTGGCCCCGCTGGTGGCGATGCTCTCCCCGGCCCAGGTCACCGACGTGACGATGGCGTCGTCGGAGGAACGGCCCCGGAGGAGTTCCTCGCGGTACCGGGCGATGAGGAAGACCCCGTAATCGGTACCCACCCCGAGGACGAACGTGGTCACCAGGGTCACGCTCGTGGTGTCCACCGGCCCCACGAGTGTCCCCAGGACGAAGATGCCCCCCAGGCTGATGGCCAACGCGATCCCGATGGCCCCGAAGCTCGCGAGCGGGGCCACGGGAGAACGGAAGTAGGCGATGGTGACCCCCAGGAGGGCGAGGACCGTGATGGGGAGAGTGATGGCGAGGCTCGAGTTGAGCACGGTGGTCTCCGTGAGGTCCGATGCGGCCTCGCCGGTCTGCCAGTAGGAGAAACCGGAGGAACTCCCGCCCACCTCCCGCTGGAGGAGCGCTCCGATGGTGGCGAGGTCGGAAAAGACCGGTTGATGGCCGTTGGGAAGCGCATAGGAATCGGACACGTTGAAGCTGAGGACAAGGAAGGTGACGTTGTCGGCGGGGTCCACGAAGGAATCCCAGAGGGAAGTCGGGACCGGGATGAGATAGGTGGAGGGAGAGGTGGTATCCGCCACGAGGCCGGCCCAATTCTCCACCTCGAGGGGGGTGGCGTTCAGCGTGGGGAAGGCCTGGAGCACGGTCTCCTCCAGAACGTAGCCCAGGCCCGACACGTCGCTCAGGACGTGAAGCGCTGTGGATCGCAGGGAAGTCCAGCTGGAGAAGTTCCCGAGGCCCAGCGTCTCCAGGACCACGTCGGGTTCCACGACGCTGGGAAAGACGGCCGGTTGGGTAGCCACCCATGGAGGCAGCACGGAGCGGACCACGGACTCGGCGCAGGTGAGCACCTGGGATGGGGCTGCGGCGCAGTCGGCGGTGCCGTTGAACCCGTTCTGGAGGGTTGCGTTCCCGTAGTAGAACTCATGAAGGACTCCCTGTGCCACGGTGTTGTTCCCCAGGGAGCGAAAGACATCCTGGTACACGGGCCAGTTGAAGGAACTGGGGGATGTGTTCGGGTTCTGCTGGACCATGGAGGTCCATGTCCCCACGTACTGCGCCGGCACCCCCCAGAGGAGGTCCGCCGTCCCGTTGACCTCGTCGTAGAGGCTGACAGGACCCGTGAGGGCCGGCGCCATGACCCTCAGCGCGAGCTCGCTCTGCCCGTCGAGGTAGGCCTGGTACGCCGTGTAGAGTGTGGAGATGGATGCGAGGTCGGTGATGGAACCATTGGACTGGATGTCTCGGGTGAGGTTGACCACGAGTCCCTGACCCCGAGGTCCCGTGATCCGAGGGCCCGAGAGGACCACGAGGGAGGACGAGCCCTGGGTGACGTTAGGAAAAAGGCGAGCGATCTCGTGTGCGGCGAGGACGCTGGGCGCATTGGAGGGAAGGGTCGTGGTGGAGTTGTCCGTCACGCTGGACACCCGGAGAATCCCCGGGACGGCGATGGCCAGCACCAGGAGCCAGAAGATGATGGGATACCAGGGATGACGGACGATGGAAGTCCCGAGCCGATGGAACGGCCCGCTCCGTGGTGCCCGCAAGGGGTTCCGAGGCACGGGAGCCACGAGGGGCCATGGAACTACATAAGGAGCCGGATTTGGTGCGGGCCGTTGGGGCGACCCGGAGGGCTGGAATGGGGAGGGCCCCCCCGGTGCCACGAACCGCTCCCACGGACCGACCCGGGGATCGGCGCAGCGCCTTCCGCACGGGGATGCGCCACGAAACGCAAAGGCTTTAAGACCCCCCGACCGTGCGAGGTCTGGAATGCGAACTTCGCCTGCGCCTTTGGCTCCCTGAGGGGCCGCCTCGGAGATTTTCGAGCGGCGTTCGGTATGGACCTGCACGAGGCAATCAAGGGACGGAAGTCCTGCCGGGCCTTCCTGGGGCGACCGGTGCCCGACGAGGCGCTCCAGCGGGTCCTGAATGCGGCTCGCCTCGCGGTGTCCGTGGAGAACCAGCAGCCCTGGCGTTTCATCGTGGTACGGGACGAGGAGAAGAAGCGGAAGCTTTCCCAGGCCGTCACCAAGGGGAACTTCCTGAATTCCGCCCCCCTGGTCATCGTGGCGCTGGGGATGGAGGAAGCCTCCCCCGCGTTGGTGGGAGGCTACATGCTGAGCTATCCGCTGGATGTGGCCGCCTCGATCCAGAACTTCCTCCTTGCCGCCACCGCCGATGGCCTGGGCACCTGCTGGTGCACGGACTTCAAGGAGGACCGGATCAAGGAGCTCTTCGGGATCCCCGAGGGGACCCGTGTGGTGGGAGTCCTGCCCCTGGGATACCCGGATCCTTCCAACAACGGGGCCCACAACGGGGACGGGGGCCGCCGGAGCTTTTCTGAGATCGTGGCCTACGACAACTTCGCATGGTGAGGGCGCCTCCCGGACCGGACCGGCCAGGTCAAGTCCGGGTCTACACCACCAATCCCGGGAAGGTCCGGGAGATCCGGGCGTTGCTGGAGCCCCGGGGGATCCGCGTGGCTTGGAGCCGCCGGCGACTTGTGGAGATCCAGGGGGATTCGCTCGAAGAAGTGGCCCGGTCCAAGCTGAACTCCGTATCCCCCCGACCGGGCGAATTGTCCCTTGTCGAGGACTCGGGGTTGTTCATCCACTCCCTGGGCGGGTTCCCCGGAGTCTACTCGGCGTACGCCTACCGCACGCTGGGCCTTGCGGGGGTCCTTCGTCTGGTACGCGGAAGGGATCGCTCCGCCACGTTCCGGTGCGTGGTGGGGGTACGCCAAGGTCCGGAGGTGCTCCTTGCCCGGGGCGCGGTGACCGGGTCCCTGGCCCGGACGGCCCGCGGAACGCTTGGATTCGGATTCGATCCCATCTTCATCCCCCGGGGATGCTCGGAGAGCTTTGCGGAGATGCCCGCCGACGTGAAAAACCGTTATTCGCATCGGGGGAGGGCGTTTCGGGCCCTCCTCCGGGCTCTCCCAGCGGCTTTCCCCTGACCGCTTCGGGCCGGATCGCAGGCCCCTCGGGAACGCTTCCCGCCTCGGGACATTTGCCCCGACTTGAGAAGGAGGAACAGGTTGGGAAAATGGTTCCTTGGGCCGGGTCCCGTGGGGACCTGGCCCAAGGGGGGCGTTCCGATACGGGTCTAGTCCTCGCCGAAGTCGCCGCCACCCATGCCGCCCATGCCGCCCATCCCGCCGCCGGGACCGCCGCCGGATCCACCCGCCGGGGGAGCGTTGGCCTTCGCGGCGATGACGTCGTCGATCCGGAGGATCATGACCGCCGCGTCGGTGGCCGACTGGATGGCCTGGCGTCCCACCCGGATGGGCTCCAGGACGTTCTGCACCTGGAGGTCATCGACCTTACCGGTGGTGATGTTGACCCCGGCGTTCTTCTTCCCGGATTTGTGGCTCTTCCGGAGCTCGATCAGAATGTCGATGGGGTCGAGGCCGGCGTTCTCCGCGAGGGTCCGGGGAACCGTCTCGAGGGCCTCCGCGAAGCTCTCGAAGGCGATCTGCTCCCGGCCGCCCACGCGGGCGGCCTCGTCCCGGAGCCGCATGGCGAGCTCCGACGCGCTGGCGCCCCCGCCGATGACGTACCGGCCGTCCTCGATGGCGACGGCCACCACGTTGAGGGCATCCTCGATGGACCGCTCGATCTCGTCGGTCACGTGCTCGGTGCCGCCCCGGATGAGGACGCTCACCGCGCGGGCCTTCTTGCAGCCGGTGACGAAGGTCATCTGATCGTCGCCGATCTTCCGCTCCTCGATCTTGCCGGCCACGCCCAGGTCGTCCTTGGTGAGCTCGCTGACCTTGGAGATGATGTTCCCTCCCGTGGCCTTGGCGAGCTTCTCCATGTCGGACTTCTTCACGCGGCGGACGGCGTAGATCCCCTCCTTCGCGAGGTAGTGCTGGGCGAGGTCATCGATCCCCTTCTGGCAGAACACCGCGGTGGCGCCGGACTTCTTCACGGTCTCCACCATCTTCCGCAGCATGTTCTCCTCCTCCTGGAGGAAGGCGGTGAGCTGCGACGGGTCGTTGATCTCGATCTTGGCGTCGATCTCGGTCTTCTTGATCTCCAGGGCGGCGTCCAGGAGCGCGATCTTGGGCTCCGTGACCACGGTGGGCATCCCGGAGTGCACCTTCTCCTTGTCCACGATGACCCCCTCGATGAGCTGGGTGTCGGACATGGCCCCACCCTGCTTCTTGATCACCTGGACGTTGTCCAGGTCCACCTCGTAGCCACGGTCGGTCTTCTCCGCCACCGCGGTCACGGCCTTCACCGCGAGGTCCGCGAGAGCGTCCCGGTTGAACGAGACCGTCTTGGATGCCATGGCGGTCTTCGCGATCTTCACCAGGGTCTCGTGGTCCTTGATGTCCACCTTTTCGCTGATGGCCTCCAGGGTCTCCAGAGCCTTCTGGCTCGCGAGGCGGTATCCCTGGGAGATCACGGTGGGGTGGATGTTCTGCTCGATGAGGCCCTCGGCGCGCTTCAGGAGCTCCCCTGCGAGGACCACGGCGGTGGTGGTCCCATCCCCCGCTTCCTGGTCCTGGGTCTTCGCGACCTCCACCAGCATCTTCGCGGCCGGATGCTCCACGTCCATCTCCTTGAGGATGGTGACCCCGTCGTTGGTGACCACCACGTCCCCCATGGAGTCCACCAGCATCTTGTCGAGACCCCGGGGTCCCAGCGTGCTGCGGACCGCATCGGCGATGGCCTTCGCTGCCGCAATGTTGTTCGACAAGGCTCCGCGACCCTTCTCTCGCTTCGTGCCCTCCTTGAGGACAAGGATGGGCGTCTGACCGGTCAACATGGTTGTTCCTCCAATTGCACAGACGTGCAACAGGACTGATTTAGCGCTCGTATATAAATTTACCTACGTCCCGTACCGCCGCTGCCGGCGTTGATAGACCCGGATCGCCCGCAGAAAGTCGAGCTTGCGGAGGCCCGGCCACATGACATCCGAGAAGTAGAGCTCCGAGTAGGCCACCTGCCAGAGGAGGAAATTGGAGATCCGCTCTTCTCCGCTGGTCCGCAGCACCAGGTCGGGGTCGGGGAGGTCCTGCGTGTACAGGCGCCGGGAAACGGTGGACTCATCGATCTCCTCGGGGGTGAGCCGGCCCTGCCGCACATCCGTGGCGATGGAACGGATGGCCTGGAGGATCTCTTCGCGCCCGCCGTAGGCGATGGCGATGTTGTAGAAGTACTCCACATAGCCCTGGGTGCGCTCCTCGGCGTACCGGATCGCCTCCTGGACGTCCGGCCGAAGGCGAGACAGGTTCCCGATGGCGCGGACCCGGATGTGGTGGCGATGCACCCGGGGGTCGTCGCCGATCTTCCGGAAGCTCTCGGCAAAGAGGTCCATGAGCTGCGTGATCTCCTCCGGAGGGCGGGAAAAGTTCTCCGTGGAGAGGGCGTACACGGTGAGGACACGCAATCCGATCTCGAGGCACCAATTGAGGAGCTCCTCGAGTTTGTCCTTCCCCTTGAGGTGCCCCTCCACCGCGAGGAGCCCGTTGGCGCGCGCGAAGCGACGGTTCCCGTCCATGATGATGGCGAGATGGCGGGGGACGGGGGACTGCCGTACATCCCGGAGGATCTTCGCCTCGAGCGCTTCCTGCGCCGTGGTGGCCAGGACCTCGGAGATCCGGGGGGCCGTACGAGCCTTGGATGGCTCCGAGCCGGTCATGTGCAACCCTCCTCCAGGAATCCCCGCCGATATCCCTTTCCGGCTCCTCCCCTCGCCCGGGGGTTTACGGAGCTACCCACCGGCGAGCCCGTGGACCCGAAGGGAAGGGAGGGGGAAGACCGATTCCCTTATACGAAACGAACCATCGCCTTCGCCATTCGGGCCCGTAGCTTAGACTGGCTGGAGCGCCCGGCTGATAACCGGGAGGTCGAGAGTTCAAATCTCTCCGGGCCCACGTCTCCGGAGCGGGCATTCCGGGTTTCTGTAGTGGCACCGAGTTCCGATGTCGCCCGACAGATCACCCACAGGATCCCGGAGCGCCGGTACGCTGGCCTCCGCCCGCACGCACTGGCCCGTTGGCCGAGACTCGGCAGCCTGCAATTGCTGATGCGGGTCAGAGATATCCAGGCTCGCCGGGGGAGGCGCGTCCAGGGTGCGCCCTTCGGTCGCACATGTTCGCGCCCTCGATGCTCATCGGGTAAGTTCTCCCCATTTGGGATCGTCCCCTTGGTTGCCGCCCATTATTAAATATGCTATTCCGATAGGGCGTGCGAGGGCATCGCATGATAGGTAAGTCGATCGTGTTGTGGTTGGTCTGCGCGCTCATGGTTCTCCCGGGTCTCTCCTTTGCAATCCCGGCGGGATCTCCGGCCGCGACTCCCTTCGCGCTCCACAACCCGATAGAGACCCCCCTGGAGCCTCCGGTCTCGAATCTCGCGGGTGCGTTCGCCTTTGTCTCCAACTTCGAAAACCTCCAGATGGATGGATGGCACGCGATCCAGGGATCAGCCAGCATTGTCACCAAACCTTCCTACAACGGGGAGCCTTCCCTTGAATCCCGAGCGACGGGCATGTCGGCCCAGACCGATGTCGCCTCCCAGGGATTTGTCACCGGGGATGCCTCTCTCTCCTTCCAGGCCGATGTGCATGCGGGGAAGGGCACAGGCTGGATCGGGCTGGGAAGTGGCACGACGGCCGTGGCCGTCATCGGCGTTCAGGGGAACCAGATCTGGGCCGGTGGAACCCCCGCCACGGCCACCATGGTCGGGACCGTCCCCTCTTTGACGGCCCAACCTGCCGGGTGGGTCTACCTGAGCTCCAATGTCTACGCGGTGACCAGTTCCAATGGAAAGACCACCAACTGGTACATGGACGTCTACGCGGACCGCACCGACCAGCCCATCGCCACGGGGATCTCCGTCCCCAACGCGGGCGAGTACGCGGAGGCTTGGATCTCCACCACCTCCGGCACCGTGGACTACACCAACATCGTGGTATCGACCTACGAGATTCCCACCGCGATCCCTGGCTACAACAACATGGACGGCTACGGGCAGGGATCCGGTCTCTTGGTGCAGCTATTGCCGGCCTTCACGACACTTACCGCCTCGATGACTCTCACCAACTGGAACATCCCTCAGACCGGTATCCTCTCCTTCCAGATCAATGCCATGAACTGGTACGGAACCACCCGCTCCACCTGCGTCGGTTTCTTCCAACTGGGGATCGACCTGGACCCCAACGGGACCATCGCGCCGTGGTATGTCCCCGGCGTCAACTGCTTCGCCCATTACTTCTTGAACTCGAGCAATCCAGCGGTGGGGAACGGCTTCCCGTCGCCGCCTGGCACCCAGCTCACTCTCTCCATCACCGACAATGTGTCGGCGGGCATGATCGATTTCCTCATCCTGGATCACTCCGTGAAGGGTCGGGATCAGACCTGGTTCGCCGCGATCCCGTACACGGGGACGGAGTTTTACGGGACCTACACCCAGATGGAGTGGCAGCCCTGCTGCTCCAACTTCCCCATCCAGGACTACTATTCCAACACGACGCTGGACCACATGGCGATCTCCGGTGGCAACCTCACGTCGCCTTTGGCTCTCAGCTCCTCGTACATGCTCCCCTTCGCCCTCAACATGCCCCCGAGCTGGAACATCAACTACTACATCGACTCGGTGAACGGATACAATCAGGTGGGCTGAAGCCGAAGGACTTTCAGGTATCCCGAACCATTTCCCGGGTCGCTCCGATCGCCCCGGGACCTGGGGGCCTGGGCGTCTCCGCTAGACTCTCCCCCGCGCCACCATGGGTCCGGGGATAGGTGACCCATATAATGCCGGAACCAGTCTGGGTCGGCCATGGATCAGGGACCCACAAAGAGTTCCCGCGCTGGGGAGCCCCGCCGCCTCGTCGTGGTCCTCGCGGAGTGGTGTCCCCATTGTGTCCCGCTCTCCGACCGGTACAGCAAGAGGCTGGCCCGGCGGCTTGGCGTGCCCATCCTGCGGCTGGACATCGATCATCCCCGCCAGGGAAGGCTGGCAGACCACTACGTGCGGCGCCATGGGGATTGGGCCCCCGACTACCTGATCCCCCAGATATTCCTGGAGCGCGGCGGGGGAGCCACTCAACACATTCTAACGGGATTCCCAGAGGGCGTCGAACGGACCCGGGAGGCCTGGGAGAACCTGTTGGCCCACTTCCCGCCTTCTGCGGCACGGGAGCACACCAGGGCATGAGCGCTCCAATCCCGGAAGGGATCGTACGGCAAATCCGGGGGACTCTCGGGGGTTCCTTGGGACACTGTCCCAAGAAGGGCCGGATCCGGGAACACCGTTCCGGGGGCCTCCGGGTCTGGGTCCATTCATGCCCCCACCAATCCGTGGGACTTGTGGTGTTCTTCGGGGGCCTCAAGAGGGTCGACGTTCCACGGGTCACCCGATACCTCAAACGCCGAACCCATCCGGCGGGCCTCGTCCGGCGGCATGACCTCCGGACGGCTACCCGAGAGGGCCCCGAACTGGGCCTTTCCTCGTGGAGGTCTCTTCACGCGCACTCTCCGGGACCCCGGCGGATTCACCTCCTGTATTGGAGAGTGTATCCGTCGAAGGGCCCCGAGGGAAAGGTCCGTCGACTTTGGGCCTGCTTCCGGCACGGATCCACGGGAGCCCGCTTCTTCCTGTCTCCGGATACCCCCGGTCGACCGTCCTGCCCGTTCCCTCACCCAAGGGCACGGAATGACTGACCAGGGAGCCCAAGGGACCCAGCGCCTCCGCTGAATCGCACTCCCGGACCATGGGAGTGGCTCCACCAGAACTTGTCCCAGGCTCCCGCGTGGGAGAACGGAGCCATTATATCGCCCCTCCAAGATGCCGTGCGAAGACTTCCCACGCATCAAGCCGAGGTCCTACATGCGACGGAGGGGGAGCGCGAGAGTGCGAGTCGACCCCCACGGCGCCCCCCGGCCGCTCGTCAAGGCGTGGGAACTTCCCGGGTGAGATGGCATGGTGCAGTGGAAGGGGCTCTACGGAGTGCTCGCGATCTTGCTGATTGTCCCGTCGCTCGTGGACTTCCTGGTGTGGACCTACAACGTGCCCTCCCCCAGCCTCGGGGGTCTTCCCTTCTTCTGGTGGTTCCAGATCTTCTGGCTGGGATTCTCGGTCGTCCCCTACGCGGCCTATGCGATCCTGGCGAACCGGGATGAAGACCAATCCGCGCCCGCCTCGGGGGAGATGCCATGACGTATACCTTCGATACCACGGTGCTCGCGACCTTTCTGATCTTCTTCGCGATCTTCGTCTTCCTCGGTTTTTACGCTTCGCGATGGCGGCGGGGAGACCTCAACAAGATCCATGAGTGGGGCCTTGCCGGTCGACGGCTCGGGGCCACCCTTGCCTTCTTCCTCGTGGGGGCGGACCTCTACACGGCCTACACGTTCGTCGCCGTGCCGTCCGGGGTGTATGCCAAGGGGGCCCTCTACTTCTTCGCGGTCCCCTATGTGTCCATGACCTTCGCCGTGGCGCTCTTCTTCATGCCCAAGCTCTGGAAGGTCTCCCGGGAGCGCGGGTACGTCACCGCCTCCGACTTCGTCAAGGATCAGTTCAACAGCCGGACCCTGGCCATTTTGGTCGCCATCACGGGAATCGTGGCCGAGCTGCCTTACATCGCCCTCCAGATCGTCGGGATGCAGGCCGTCCTGTCCGCCATGCTTGTGGGTGTGTCCAACGTCACGCAAGTCAGCGAGATCGCACTGGTGGTCTCGTTCATCATCCTGGCGGCATTCACGTTCACGAGTGGGCTCCGCGGCGCGACCCTCACCGCGGTGTTCAAGGACATCCTCATCTGGCTCACGGTCATCGTGGTGACCGTCGCGATCCTGCTGGAGGTGAGCGGGGGGTTCTCCACCGCATTCGCCGCCAAACCCACCTACGTCACCCTCCCCAACTCCCTGGCGCCCGGCTACGCCACTCTGGTGCTCGGCAGTGCGTTGGCCCTCTACCTCTATCCGCATTCGGTGAACGGGGTCTTGAGCAACCGGAGCACCAAGGACGTCCGGAAGAGCACCGCCATCCTCCCGCTCTACGGATTGGGGCTCGCCTTCCTGGCCCTGTTCGGCGTCCTGATCTTCGCCGTCCCTTCCGCCCTCTCCTTCGTCCACCAGTTCCCCGCGAGCAGCCAAGGGATCGAGGTGGTCCCTTCGCTGATCCTCACGGTGCTTCCCAACTGGCTTGCAGGGATCGCGCTCCTCGGGATCTTCATCGGGGGCCTCGTCCCCGCGGCCATCATGGCCATCGCCCAGGCGAACCTGCTCACGCGGAACATCATCAAGGAATTCCGTCCCAACCTGAACCCCAAGACGGAGACCGACATCGCCAAGTGGGCTTCGGCCATCTTCAAGTTCATCGCGCTGGGGTTCGTGTTTGCCGTCCCGGCCACCTATGCGATCCAGCTTCAGCTCCTGGGAGGGGTCCTGATCCTGCAACTGCTTCCCTCCGTGTTCATCGGCCTGTACACGAAGTGGTGGAGGAAGGAGGGGTTGATCGCCGGGCTGCTCCTGGGTGTGTTCACGGGGGTGCTCTTTGCCCTGGAGGCCAATAAGTTCGGGCCTCTCGTCACGTCGCTCTATTCCACAACCTTCGGAGCCCTCTACATCGCGGTGATCTCGTTGGCCATCAACCTCCTCGTGTGCGTGGTGGTCAGCGCCGTGATCCCCCGGAAGCGGGAGGCACCCCTGGCCGCCACCTCATCCTGAGTGCAACGGGGTTCTGGGGGGAGGTCCCCTTCCGCTGGCCCGGGGCCATCCAAGGCTTGAGGGGCGAGATCCACCGGATCCGCTCGTGACGAGATCCCCCCCGCCTCGGAGGGACATCTCCGCCGGGGTACGCCGTTGCGGTAGCCATCCCCCGGCTGAGCTTCGCCTCCGGATTGACGGGTGCATTCCATTGGATTCCGGTCCAGAACCCAGACCATGAGCGCGGAGGACCTCTCATCGAGGTCCTACGGGCCACCTCTGAGGGGACTTCGCCCGGGCACCCCCATGTTTCATCGGAGTCGCCCGCAACGGTCATGAGGAGGGGTACGGTCCTGACCACCGGCCCCTCCCGAAGGGGATGGTGAATACTTCCCGTGAAGATCCTTCTCGTGAACCACCGCTTCCATCCCGCGGAAGGAGGGACCGAGCGATGGACATGGGGTTTGGCGCGGGGTTTGACGTCCTTGGGGGACAGCGTCCAGGTATTGACCCAAGAGGAACCGAACGCGGCAACCCAGGAGTTCCTGGACGGGATCCACGTCCACCGGCTCCCCATGCGCCATCTGGGCAAGTTCCGGGTCCCCCGAAGCTACTGGCGCACCCTTCGCTCTCTGGACTATGATCTCCTCCACATGAGCGGAAATCGCATCTGGTGCGCGGACTTCTACTTCCCGGTCGCCGGGATCTTCGATGGCCCGCAGGTGATCACTCCCCACGACTTCTATCAGTTGGCCATGGACCCGTCTTGGCTCAATCGAGCCTATTTCGGCCGCTATTTCCCCCTCGTACTGCGGGCCTTCGATGCCTACCTTGCCCTCAACGCCAAGGAGCAGGAGCGCATGATCCGGTTCGGTTTCCCGCCCCGCCGGATCCATCTGGTCGGGGAGGGCGTGCACCTGGCCGAGTTTCGCTCCCCTCCCGGGTTCCGCGGCTTCCGAGAGCGCTGGGGGATCTCAACACCTCTCATGGCGCTCTATGTGGGTGGGCTCTGGCCCAACAAGCGGTTGGACCGAGTCGTCCGGGCTCTGGTGGGCCACGGTCCCAGGGTTGCACTCGTCATCGTGGGGCGTGACATCCCCGGGCACGCATCCGATCGCGCTTCGGTGGAGGCGATGGCCCGTGCCCACGGGGTCCCCGTGATCTTCACAGGACCTCTACCTCGCGACGAGGTCCTCGCCGCGTATCATGAGGCGGACCTCTACCTGCAAGGATCGTCCTACGAGGCGTTTGGCGTGAGCCTGGTGGAGGCGTGTGCCGCGGGTCTCCCCTTCGTCGCATATGACACCGGTATCGCCCGGGATCTGGCCGGGGACGGGGCGGGGTTCGTGGCCGCCGAAGAAGACGAGTTCCGAACCGCCGTGGCGCGCTTGATCCAGGACGAATCCCTCCGACTGGAGGTCGGACGGAAGGCCCGACAAGCGAGCCGTCGCTGGGATTGGGATTCCGTGGTCCCGTCCTACCGGAAGATCTATCAGGACGTCCTCAAGGGACACGGGGCCGCGCAACATAGATAGTCCGGGACGGAGTGGTCGGGATCATGCCCCACGGTATGGCTCCCCCCGGGGTCCGCCCGCGACGAGAACTTGCCTCCCCCCTTTTCGCGGGGGCCGCGCGCGTCATGCTCCTGGGAAGCGGAGAGATTGGGAGAGAGATCGCCCTCGAAGCCATGCGCATGGGCGCGGAAGTGGTCGCGGTGGACCGCTACGCGGGGGCTCCGGCCATGCAGGTGGCCCACCGGCATCACGTGGTCCCGATGACCGACGGGCGAGCCGTGCGGGCGCTGGTGAAGAAGGAGGCGCCCGATCTCATCGTCCCCGAGATCGAGCAGATCGACACCCACGAGCTCCTGCGGCTCGAGGAGGAAGGCTGGGTTGTGATCCCGCGGGCCGAGGCCACCCTCATCACCATGGATCGGGAACGCATCCGTCGCCTGGCGGCGGAAGCCGCGGGGGTCAAGACGAGCCGCTACGAGTTCGCGAACAACCTCGACGAGGCCAAGGGGGCAGCGGAGAAGGTGGGGTACCCCTGCCTCTTCAAGAGCATGATGTCCAGTTCCGGTCTGGGCAGCAGCCTGGTGAAAGAACCCGCAGAAGTCGCCGATGCCTATGGCGCCGCAAGCCGGGAGGGTCGTGTCCGGAACCCCCGGGTCATGATCGAGGAATTCGTACGATTCGATCTGGAGATCACGCAGCTGACCCTTCGCCACTACGATGCACAGGGCCATGTGGCCACCAGCTTCTGTCCCCCCATCGGACACACCCGGCCCGGGACGCATTATCACGAGAGCTGGCAGCCAACCCTGACCTCCGAATCCCTCCGGAAGAAGATGCAGGACGTCGCCAAGGCCGTTACGGACCGCCTCGGAGGGATCGGGATCTTCGGGTGCGAGCAGTTCCTGGTGGGGGACGAGGTCTATTTCTCCGAGATCTCGCCGCGCCCCCATGACACAGGGCTGGTCACTCTGGCGAGCCAATGGCAGAGCGAGTTCGCGCTCCATGCCCGGGCCATCCTGGGCTTTCCCGTTCCCTCCATCGAGATGGTGAGCCCGGCCGCCGCGCACGTCATCCTCGCGAGCGGAGAGGGCTGGGCTCCCGCCTATGGGGGCCTCTGGGATGCCCATGCGATCCCCGGGGTGCGCATTCATCTGTTCGGAAAGCCCCAAGCCTACCGGGAGCGGAGAATGGGCATTGCCCTGGCGCAGGCATCCGATGTGGACGTAGCCCGAGATCGCGCCATGCGGGCGGCCCACCTCGTGGAGGAGCGGATCCGATTCCCGGAACCCATCGGGCCCGCGGCGGGATCCCCACCGGATGCGGGGTCATCTGCGAAGGGATAGGCGGCGGAGGGACCTCTGTCCCTCCCGGGGGACAAGGGGCGAACCTCCGCGAGGAAGCCCGGGATTCTTCCCTTGGGTAAGGGCGATGACGTGGGACCCTTACGAATGCGAGGGCGGGTCCGGTACGGGGTTTTCGACGGCGTCGTGCCGTATTTGCTCAGCTCTCTGCCAGGTCCGGCGGATGCACTCCTCCACGTCGATCTGGTCCGTGTCGAGGACTAGGTCCGCTCCCCGGGGGGTCTCGAAGGGATCGTCGACCCCCGTGAGGTGGGGAAGGCTTCCCTCCCGACTCCGTGCGTAGAGACCCTTGGGGTCGCGCTTTCGACAGATCTCCAGAGGACAGCGGGTCCACACCTCGAGGAAGCCGCCGGAGAGCTTCTCGCGGATGCTGCGCCGGGAACTCTCGTAGGGCGTGATGAGCGCCACCACGACGTTGATGGAATGCCGGGAAAGTCGTTGGGCAACGAAGGCGA
Source organism: Thermoplasmata archaeon (assembly GCA_021798195.1). Classification (GTDB taxonomy): domain Archaea; phylum Thermoplasmatota; class Thermoplasmata; order Lutacidiplasmatales; family UBA184; genus JAJZYH01. Next base: position 826 of record JAJZYH010000012.1, on the reverse strand, counting down.
CCCGGAGCGCATGGGCTTCCCGGTCGGGGCGGGAAAACCCAAGGTCCGACGAGAGGCCTCGGCGCACTTCGTCCCCGTCCAAGACCTCGACCTCCTGCTGGTGGGCCACGTACTCTCGGGCCAAGCCCTGGGCCAGCGTGGTCTTCCCGGACCCCGGAATCCCTTCGATCCAGATGACCACACCCGAGGGTCGATGCGGGGGTCCCACATGGGATTCGGACGCCATTGCCTCCCCGAGTCGGGCCATTCCCCTTAATACCTTTCACCGGCACCGCTTCCTGCAAGGTCCCCGGAGCCGCGCACCGAATCCCCCAGCACGGATTCGGGATTTCCCCACCCGTCTTCCTTTTACATTATTTTTCCATTATATCTCTATATGTTATATCGCTATGTTATTTAGCTATAAGTAATACGTTAACTACTTGCAACCCCATCGGGTTGGGGTTTGGCCGTGCTCCAGGGCCCGGCCTGGGACCCATGGAGGGCACAATCATGGCAATACCCAGGAGGAGTGATCGGTGCTGCTGGGACGTGCGGAGTTCCAGAAGCCGCGGCTCAACACAATAACGATTCTATGTAACGTTGATTACGTAACTCTACACCTTCAATAAACCAGATGGCGATAGTAGACCCGTAACCATGGGGGAGGGGGGCCGGTGCTACCCCTCTCTCAAGAATGGGTGTGATTCCACGTCGCAGTCGCCCGCGTCGTTGGCGAACGAATTGGTCCCGCAGGGGGGGATCTTCCAACGCCCATTCGTGCCGTATAACCAGATGATCTCGTGGGCCCGTCACGTGGGTGACGTATAATTGTAGTTATACGGCA